>JABDCC010000007.1 GCA_013288335.1 Alphaproteobacteria bacterium | reverse complement strand
GCTCCGGCATTGGGCGCGATAGTCAGCGCAGTGGTGCTTGCTGTTTCTCCCTTCAAAAAAATTCGCGGCGTAGTATTACTCTGGGTGATTGCCGGATTTGGCGTGTGCATGATTGGATTTGGGCTTAGCACAATCTTTTGGCTTTCCATGGTATTCCTCGCGCTTTCCGGCGCGTTTGACAGCGTGAGCATGGTGATACGCGGAACACTTATGCAGCTGCTTACTCCCGAAATCATGCTCGGCCGAGTCTCGGCGGTAAACAGTATGTTTATTATTTCATCCAATGAAATCGGTGCATTTGAATCAGGCTTAGCCGCAAAAATATTTGGCCTTGTACCTTCGGTCGTGATTGGTGGGATTGGAACCTTACTGGTAGTCGCTTTTACCGCAAAATTCTCACCTAAACTTCGGCAAATGGTGGTGGATAATAAGTAAGCAGTTCAATAAACTTCTCCGCCACAATGATCTCCTGCTTTAGTTTATTAAGCCGTGTTTCTTTCTCTGCGTCCTCGCCCCATTTTTCGGTCTCAAATGTTTCTTCAAGATGAGAAAGATTAAAAGCTTTTTCTGCATTAATGAATTTTTCGACGAATGCTAAGCTTAAAATAACCGAAGAAAGTGTTTTGGCTGCGCTTGCAAAAACCGCTAATTGCCATTCATTATAAATTGCAAGTTGATCGGAAATTCTTTGTTTGTTTTCAGGATGTTGTGCCACCGGCATAATTCCAGATGTTACGGTAAGTTCAATAGAAAATCTTTCTTTAGCCCATGCGATGATTGGATTTAGCTGTTCATTTTGGATTGCAAGCAATTCCGGGGTTTCACCGGTGCGGTAACAAACCAGATCCGTGTCGGTGTATGACAATATATCCTCAACCAACTCTGCACGTTTCTTACGTGCCATATCCATCGCGATACAGGCAATTTGCGTGAGTGGCATTTGTTCTTTTTTTAAAACACTGCCCTGCCCTGCCCATTCGGCAGCCACAGCATCCGCCAATTTCTGATTAGGCAGGATGATATTGTTACCAAGCGGAGTTTTGAGCAGCTTTCCGTTTGTAAGTAACGCAAAGCCTTCGGCCTGTTTTTCTGTGGTTACCTGCCGCATGGCTTATTCACTGTAATCCAAGCCAAGTGTTTTCCAGCTTTTTTCCATGTGAGCAGGAAGCGGTGCGGTAACATCCAACATCCCTGGAATCACCAGGCGGCGTGCATGCAAATGGAGTTTTCGGGAAAGTTCCATACCATCAATAAATGCTTCACGCGCGCCGTATTTTCCATCACCTAATATCGGATGGCCAATCTCTGCCATATGCACACGCAACTGGTGTGTGCGCCCCGTCACTGGCATAAGTTCCACCCAGGAAAGCATTTTACTTAAATTATCAATGACCGTGTAAAATGTGACTGCGCGTTTGCCATCTTCCTCGTCAATGCCCACTTTTTCAATGTCGCCATCATCCTGCTTGGAAAGTGGAATATCAATCTTACCCTGACGGATTTCCGGCACGCCTTTTACCAGCGCCCAGTATATTTTTTCCGCTTCTTTCTTGGAGAATGCATGCATTAAGCGAGTCGCAACTTTTGCAGAACGTGCCAGCACCAATATGCCGCTCGTGTCACGATCAAGGCGATGCACCAGTTTGGGGCGTTCCTTTAATTCAAATTTTAATGCATCAAGCAGGCTATCAACGCTTTTGGTGACCCCCGTTCCACCCTGCACCGCAAGGCCAGGAGGCTTGTTGATTACAATTACGTCGGCATCTTTATAGAGCACCGATTCCTGAATCATGGCGATGTCGTCGAGGCTCACACGGTTTACTTCCGGTTTTTTTCGCTCCTCCATTGCCTTTGCAGTGGCGGTTTTAATATCAAACTTAATAATGATTGCTTGTCCGCTCACTAATCTGTCAGAAGATTTTGCTTTTTTTCCAGCCACACGCACTTCACCCTTGCGCAAAGCTTTTTCCAAACCCCCGTGAGTAAGCCCCGGGTAATGGCGTTTAAACCAGCGATCCAGCCTTATGTCGCTGTCTGCCTCATCGACAATATGTTCCTTCATGATATCGCCCGAACAATATAAAGCCCGCTAAGGAGCCCGAGAAGTGATAAGGTCACAGAACCTAAGATATAAATTCCCATATACAGTAATTTTCCATTTTCATATAAATCGATAGCATCAAGCGAGAAGCTCGAAAAAGTAGTAAAGCCGCCGAGCACACCCACTGCCACAAATAATCGGATATCCTGCGCATTTTGCGGGAGCACATTGGCAAGCCAGCCAATGAACAAACCCATCATAAGTGAGCCGGTAATATTGATGATCATGACGCTGTACGGAAAATCATTGCCGAGATTATGGCCGATGAAATTTGCCATCAGATAGCGCAATACCGATCCAAGCGCACCGCCCATTGCTACGTATAATATGCCCATAAGCTACTCCTTGGACTTCTTATCTCTCAGTTTTGTCCAATAATCCAGCCGTTTTATGATGTCACGCTCAAAACCACGCTCCACCGGCGAATAATAAACTTTGCGCTCCATGCCATCGGGAAAGTAATTCTGGCCGGAAAACGCATCTTCTTGACTGTGATCATAGGCGTAATCCTTGCCGTAGCCTAGTTCTTTCATGAGTTTCGTTGGCGCATTTAATATATGCATCGGCGGCATGAGCGAGCCAAATTCGCGTGCATCCCGTTGCGCCATGTTCTGCGCGGTGTATGCCGCATTGGATTTAGGTGCGGTCGCGAGATAAATAGTCACCTGCACAATAGCGAGTTCGCCTTCGGGTGAGCCCAGAAAATCATACGCATCCTTGGCGGAAAGCGCTTGCACCAGCGCTTGCGGATCGGCCATGCCGATATCTTCCACGGCAAAACGCACGAGGCGACGGATGATGTAAAGCGGCGCCTCACCACCTGCCAGCATCCTATGCAGCCAGTAAAGTGCTGCGTCTACGTCTGAGCCGCGCAGCGATTTATGCAATGCGCTTATGAGATTATAATGACTTTCCTGATGCTTATCGTAAATCGGCGCGCGTTTTTGAAGCAGCGTCACCAATGATTCCGGTGTGAGTTTTGTTTTTGGGTTGGTGTTATAAATTTCTTCTAAAAGATTTATAAAATAACGCCCGTCACCGTCCGCCATTGCACATAAAGTTGCAAAAGCCTCTTCGCTGAGTTTCAGCTTCCGCCCCATAAATTCTTCAGCACGGGCTAAAATCCGCCGCATGGTTTCATCATCCAGACGACGTAGCACCAACACACGGCAACGCGAAAGCAGCGCGGAATTTAGCTCAAAAGATGGATTTTCGGTGGTCGCACCGACCAGCATCACTGTGCCATTTTCCACATAAGGGAGAAAAACATCTTGCTGGGCACGGTTAAAACGATGAATTTCATCGACAAACAGTAATGTGCGCACGCCGTCCTGCATCCGCGCATGCGCTTTTTCAAAGAGCTTCTTTAAATCGGCAACACCGCTGTTAACGGCGGAAAGATTCTCCATCTCATAGCCGCTTTGTTCTGAAAGCAGTCGCGCAATGGTGGTCTTGCCGCAGCCCGGCGGCCCCCAAAGAATAATTGAGGAAAATTGGTGAGTTGCGAGCATCCTCCCGATAGGACTCTCCTCCCCGGTTAAATGCTCCTGACCGTAAATTTCGGCAAACGACTTCGGCCGCAAACGCTCAGCAAGCGGGGCAAGTTCAGACTGTTTTTGTGAGAAGAGTGTTTTCACTTTAGTACCGCCATAACTGTTACTCTGCCGTTGTGCACGAAGGCTATTTGGAATTGTTGGAATTGTCCTGCGGGTTGGGCCATGATTTTTTCTATGTCAGAAACGGTCCGGACTTCTTTACCATTTATCTCAACGATTAGATCGCCTTTTTGTACTCCTGAAGCAGAGGTTCCAGCAAGAACCAGAACAGTGCTATAGGTTGATTTCAAATTATATTTTTCTGCCATTTCCGGAGTACAGTTAATCACCACGACATCATTTAGCGGGCCTTTTCCATGCAAGGTGACCGCTTTCTGCTCACCAGTGGCACTGGGTGTTTCAGTAAAGATGTATAAGGCTGAGCTAAATAGTATTATTAGCAAAAAAGCGTAGATTCTATTCATGTAATTGTCCTTATATCTTCCACTAATATAGGCCTAATTGGTGCAAAATCAATAAACCGTAACAATACTGTAACTTGTTTGCGATTGGGGTTTCTTTTATAGTCTGGAGGTCAATAGGAGAATTAAATGTCAGATTCTGAAAATTCCAGCACCGTTGAAAGACCTAATCTTGCAAAAAGATCCATTCTGTTTGCAACTGCTTTGAGCACCGTAGTCGGCGCACTTATTGGTGCTGGTGCACATAAGATAGGATGGGCAAGTGGTGATACAATGACTCATTCCGTTCTTGTAAATGCAATTTTATGCGGTGGCGTAGGTTTTATAGCATCATACACCAGAAACAAAGATATGGATCAGGTTCGTCCCTATGTCGAGATGCTCGAGCAGCAAAAAGCTGGCGCGATAAACGCACTCACTAAATAAAAAGGGCGGCTTTCGCCACCCTTAATTTCCATAGTATTTGTAACTCAGCGAGTCAGAAGGCGAGCCCTTTAGTCATCGAAGGTGTTAGGTTCACCGCGAAGGTCAGCAGACCGGAGCGGGAACATTCCAAAATAACACTACGCTGCTTCTTCAGTAGCCGCAACCTGTACCGGGCCAGAGTCCTTGCCTTTTGCAGATTCATCGCGATCAACGAGTTCTATGATAGCAAGCGGAGCATTATCACCGTAGCGGAAGCCAGCTTTCAGCACGCGGGTGTAACCACCTTTGCGGTCAGCATAACGGGCTGCAATTACGCTGAAAAGTTTTTCTACCAAGGTGGCATCTTTGATTTCAGCAATCGCCTGGCGACGGGCATGAAGGCCACCGCGTTTTCCAAGCGTAATTAAACGCTCGAGCACGGGGCGCAACTCTTTTGCTTTTGGCAAAGTCGTAGCAATCTGCTCATGCTTTATGAGAGCCTGGCACATATTTGCAAACATCGCCTTGCGGTGGGATGTGGTAACATTCAGCTTACGACCGCTTACTTTATGACGCATAACCTATCTCCTGTTCCTGAAGTCCTAGTATGGATCTTCGTATTTACGTGCAAGTTCTTCAATGTTTTCTGGTGGCCATTCTGCTACTTCCATGCCGAATTTCAGCCCCATATTCACGAGCACTTCTTTAATTTCATTGAGCGATTTACGACCGAAATTCGGTGTTTTCAGCATTTCGCTTTCGGTTTTCTGAACCAAATCACCAATGTAAATGATGTTATCATTTTTCAAGCAATTTGCAGAACGCACTGAAAGTTCCAACTCGTCTACTTTCTTCAAGAGGTACGGGCTGAATTTCAGTTCAGATTTGTCTTCTTTTTTCTCTTCAACAGCCTGTTCTTCAAAGTTGATGAACAAGCGGAGCTGTTCCTGAAGGATACGTGCAGCAAATGCTACAGCATCTTCCGGTGTAATGGTTCCATCTGTTTCCAAAGTCAAAGCGAGTTTGTCAAAGTCGGTCACCTGGCCAACGCGGCTATGTTCGATTTTGTAGCTTACTTTACGAACCGGGCTGAACAATGCATCAACCGGTATCAGGCCGATTGGAGCATCTTCGGGACGATTCTGTGAAGCGCGTACATAACCTTTGCCTACTTCAACGGTGAGTTCCATATGAAGTTTCGCGCCTTTATCAAGCGTGCAGATAACATGTTCTTTGTTGATGATTTCAACATCGTGAGTTGCTTCAATCATCGCGGCAGTTACTTCGCATGGGCCAACAGCAGAAAGCGTTAGGCGCTTCTTTTCTGGGCTATGCACTTTAATGCGCAATTCTTTTACATTGAGAATGATGTTGGTTACGTCTTCACGAACGCCGGTAACGGCTGAGAATTCGTGCAAAACGCCGTCAATTTTAATTGCGGTAACTGCTGCACCCTGGAGGGATGAAAGCAGAATACGGCGCAGTGCAACACCAAGTGTGTTACCAAATCCGCGTTCCAAAGGTTCTGCGATAATCGTCGCAATGTTTGGATTGTTTTTTGCGATATCGATATCGAGTTTCGTTGGTTTAATCAGGTCTTGCCAGTTTTTACTAATCACAATTTATCCCCGTTTGTTAGTGTTTGGTGATAGTCTTTAATATTTTTCGCGAATTTCTTAATTATACCCTGCGGCGTTTTGGCGGACGGCAGCCATTATGCGGAACAGGAGTAACGTCTTTAATCGATGTAACAATAAGGCCAACTGCCTGAAGTGCGCGCAATGCGGATTCACGACCAGTGCCTGGGCCTTTTACTTCAACCAATACAGTCTTTAAACCATGTTCCTGTGCTTTGCGGGCAGCCGCATCAGCCGTTACCTGCGCTGCGTAAGGAGTGGATTTGCGTGAGCCTTTAAAACCATGCGCACCAGCAGATGACCAGGAAACTACGTTTCCATGTGGGTCGGTGATGGTAACAATCGTATTGTTGAACGATGCATTTACATGCACAACGCCTGTGCTGATGTTTTTGCGTTCGCGTTTTTTAACACGCGCGCCAGCAGCATCTTTTGCTGCGTCTTTATTATCAGTAGTCGGTTTTTCTTGGGCCTGAGCCATAATTTTATCCTAAATCTTAATTATTTCTTGGAGACTATTTTCTTACCAGCAATCGCCTTGGACTTACCTTTACGGGTACGAGCATTGGTATGCGTACGCTGACCACGCACCGGAAGACGTTTGCGATGACGGAGACCTCTGTAGCAGCCCAAATCCACCAGGCGCTTTATGTTCATAGATACTTCGCGGCGTAAATCACCTTCTACCGAATAGTCGCGATCTATAATTTCGCGGATTTTAATTACTTCATTCTCCGCTAACTGATGAACGCGTTTATTTTCGCTAATTCCGGTTTTATGGCAGATTTCCTCAGCTTTCTTAGGGCCGATACCATGAATATATTGAAGCGCTATGATTAAACGCTTACCAGTTGGGATATTAACGCCAGCAATACGAGCCACAAAATCTCCTTAAAATTCAGTCACTTATACATTACATATGCGTGGCAAATGCCACTTACTCTTGAGTCGAGAGAGCCGAAATAATAGGAATTATTTTGCTAGTGTCAATCATTTTGACGCTTCCCCCAGCACTTTATTGATTGAAGCCGTCACATCCTTGATTTCCGCCATTCCGTCGACACTGCGAAGTATGCTCTTATTGCGATAATAAGGCAGCAAAGGAGCTGTTTGGGCATGATAAGCTGAAAGCCGGGAGGTCACTGTCTCACGATTATCGTCTTTGCGCCTTATAAACTCATGCGAGCCACATATATCGCAAGTATCTTTTACTTGAGTAGGTTTGAACACATCATGATAGCCGGTTCCGCAGGCAGCACAGGAGAAACGCCCGGCAATGCGTTCGATAAGTATTTCGTCATTTACCGTAAGCTCAATAACCAGCGAAAGCGGTTTTCCCATTTGCACGAGCATTTTATCCAGCGCTTCGGCTTGGGCAGTGGTACGCGGAAATCCATCAAGAATAAAACCCTGCGCACAATCGGATTCTAAAATCCGCTCACGGATGAGATTTATCATAATATCGTCAGAAACCAGTTGACCAGCTTTCATCACACTATCTGCAAGTTTGCCGATTTCGGTTCCGGCTTTCACTGCGGCACGCAACATGTCGCCAGTCGATAATTTTGGTACATTAAGTTTCTTTTGCAAGAGCTCTGCTTGCGTTCCTTTACCTGCTCCAGGAGGGCCTAAAAGAATTAAATTCATTTTTTATTTCTTGCCCTTGAGCTTTGCTTTTTTGATGAGTCCTTCATACTGGTGAGCAAACAAATGTGATTGCACTTGTGCCACAAAATCCATGAGCACATTCACCGTAATTAAAATACTCGTGCCGCCAAGATAGAACGGTATTTTATAGTTGGCGATAAGTATTTCCGGCAATGCGCAGACAACGCAGAGATAGATGGCACCCACCACAGTCAACCGAGTTACAATATAATCAAGATACTCAGCGGTATTTTTACCTGGTCTTATTCCCGCGATAAATCCGCCGTATTTCTTGAGGTTATCTGCGGTTTCCGTCGTGTTAAACACAATCGAAGTATAAAAGAAACAGAAGAACGCTATGACGGCCATATACAGTACGATGTAAAGCGGCTGGCCGTGACCTAGATAGGAAGTAACCGTCGTGATCCATGATGGTCCCTTGCCCTGATTAAATCCGGCAATGGTGAGTGGAAACAGCAAGATCGAGCTGGCGAAAATCGGCGGAATTACACCGGACATGTTGAGCTTAAGGGGCAAATGCGAACTTTCGCCACCCATCATTTTCATACCCACCTGACGCTTCGGATATTGAACAATGAGACGCCTTTGCGCGCGCTCTACGAATACGATAAAAGCAATAAGGCCGAGGGCAATTAACAAAACCATAAAGATGACTTCCACGGGTAATGCACCGGTGCGACCCAACTCAAGTGTGCTTGCAATTGCACTAGGAAAGCCAGATACAATGCCCGCCAAAATTATCAGCGATATACCATTGCCAATTCCACGTGCAGTAATCTGCTCGCCGAGCCACATTAGGAACATGGTGCCGCCAACCAATGTCATCGCGGTTGTCAGACGAAAGAACATGCCAGGCTCAAGCACTGCGGAAACACCTCTATCCTGCATTCCTTCAAGGCCAACTGCGATGCCGTAACCTTGCACGAAAGCAAGAACGACTGTGCCATAGCGTGTATATTGATTGATTTTGCGACGTCCGGTTTCGCCTTCTTTCTTAAGCGCTGCAAGATGCGGCGAAGCAATTGTCATCAGCTGAAAAATAATCGAGGATGAAATGTAAGGCATGATGGCAAGCGCGAAAATGGTCATACGACCAAGTGCACCGCCGGAAAACATATTGAATACACCAAGTACGCCGCCAGCATGATGTTTGAATATTTCAGCAAGAACCTGTGGGTCGATACCTGGAATCGGCACATAAGCGCCAATACGGGCGACTATCAGTGCGCCGAAAACAAACCAGAGACGTTTCTTAAGCTCGGTTGCTTTTCCTATGACGCTGAAATCAAAATTACCTGCAAGACGTTCTGCCGCTGAAACCATGATCTATCCCAAAAAGTTGTTCGTTGATCGTTGTTCGAGCAACTGGCAACTAATAACGAACAACGGATAATTAAATTTACGCAGCAACGGTTACTTTGCCACCGGCTTTTTCAACTGCTTCAATTGCAGCTTTGGAAGCACGGGTTACATCGAGCGTCAGCTTGGCTTTGAGCGAGCCTTTAGAAAGCAGCTTAACACCATGACGACTTTTGCGCGCAATACCTGCTTCCACCAAAACATCGATGGTCACGGGGTTGCTCACATTGATTTTACCGGCATCTACAGCCTTCTGAAGATCATCGATATTTACTACGCTGAATTCAACACTTTTATGTTGGTTGAAACCACGTTTTGGCAAACGGCGATGGATTGGCATCTGACCACCTTCAAAGCCTTTTATGCGCACACCGGTACGTGAAGTCTGACCTTTATAGCCACGACCACAGGTTTTACCTTTAGTGCAACCAATACCGCGTCCAACGCGCATACGGCCTTTGCGGGCACCTTCATTATCTTTAATTTCATCTAACATAACTTTAGTCCTTAAAAATTTAAGTAGGGTTTATTCTACTACTTTTACCAAATGTTTTACCGTTGCAATCATTCCGCGCACGGAAGGTGTATCCTGCAAAGTACGGGTGCGGCGCATCTTGTTTAAGCCAAGACCGATAAGTGTTGCACGCTGATATCCCTGACGACCAATCGGGCTGCCGATTTGTTCCACAGTGATAGTCTTACCTGAAGGAGCAGCTTTCACTGGTTTTGCTTCTGGTTTTTTTGCAGCAACTTTTGCAGGCGCAGCTTTCTTTGCTGTTGCTTCTGCTTTCACAGCGGCAACTTTTTTTGCTTTAGGAGCAACGTCTGATTTATCTTTTTTCTCAACCATATTTCTATCCTTAAAATGTCACGAGGCTATTAAATTTGCCCGCGGCTATTCTTCTTTCTTTTCTTCTTTGGAATCAGCGCCAGATTCACGACGACCAATGATTTCACCTACTTTTTTGCCACGCTTTGCAGCGATAGCGCGGGGTGAGCGCATGGTGGTGAGTGCATCAAATGTTGCTTTTACCATGTTATGTGGGTTTGAAGTGCCGATGGATTTTGCAACTACGTCCTGCACACCAAGCGCTTCAAATACGGCGCGCATTGGACCACCTGCGATGATTCCGGTACCCGGAGCAGCAGAGCGCATGAATACCTTACCTGCACCAAAACGTCCGGCGATATCATGATGAAGGGTACGACCTTCACGAAGCGCAATGCGAACCATGTGCTTCTTTGCATCATCGGTTGCTTTCTTTACGGCATCGCTTACTTCTTTTGCTTTTCCGCTACCATGGCCAACGCGGCCTTTGCCATCACCAACAACCACGAGCGCTGCAAAACCAAAGCGCTTACCGCCTTTTACTACTTTTGCAACACGATTTACCGCAACGAGCTTATCAATAAGATCGCCGCCTGCTTCATCTTTTTCTGGTGTTTTTTTGTTGTCACGTGCCATGTTTATGCCCTGGTTAATAAATAATTAGAATGATAAGCCGCCGGCGCGGGCGCCTTCGGCTAATGCCTTAACGCGTCCGTGATAGATATAACCACCGCGGTCAAAAACCACTTCAGTTACTTTTGCATCTTTAGCGCGCTTTGCAATCAAAGTGCCCACAAGCTTTGCAGCTTCAAGGTTCGCACCGGATTTAAGCTTGCCGATTTCTTTGTCTATAGTGGAAGCCTGCGCAAGTGTTGAGCTTGTGCTGTCGTCAATCAGCTGGGCATACATATGTTTGCCGGAGCGGAAAACCGAAAGGCGCACACGGCCGCCAGCTTTTTTGCTGATGGCAGTACGTACACGTTGTTTGCGGCGATCATAAAGACTTAAATGTTTTGACATAAATTACCTATTTCTTCTTGCCTTCTTTGCGGCGGATTTTCTTACCTTCATAGAGCACACCCTTGCCTTTATACGGATCAACACGGCGCAAGCGATGCAACTCTGCAGCTACCTGACCAACGAGTTGTTTGTCAGCGCCGGAGATAACAATGAGGGTTGGCTTTTCTGCTTTAATCTCGATGCCATCCGGAATCACATATTTAATATCGTGGCTGAAACCCAGTGACATAGTAAGCATGCGCTTATCAATCGCTGCACGGAAACCAACACCTACGATTTCAATACGGATGCTGTAGCCTTCAGATACGCCCTTTACCATGTTATTGATAAGTGCGCGTGCGGTTCCCCACATAGCGCGAGCCATCTGAGTATCGTTAGCAGGCTCAACATGAACACTGCCATCAGTCAGCGAAATTTTTGCATTGCTGTTTATAACGGTTTTCAATTCGCCTTTGGCGCCCTTTAAAGTTATTTCCTGGCCTTTGATGTCCACTTTAACTTTATCGGGTATAACAACCGGTAATTTACCTACGCGTGACATGGTTCTCTCCTAGAATACGCTGCATAACACTTCACCGCCGACATTGGCAGTGCGTGCTTCGAAATCGGACATCACACCTTTGGAGGTGGATATAATAGCAATTCCAAGACCATTAAAGAATTTTGGAAGTTCAGAAATAGATTCATACACGCGACGACCAGGTTTGGATTCGCGGATGATTTCTTTGATTACAGCTTCACCTTCATGATACTTCAAATCAATCTGGATATCTTTTTTGTTACCGTTGGTAATCACACGGTAGTCGCGGATATAACCATCGTTCTTGAGTACTTCAAGTACATTGGCAGAAAGCTTTGAGAAATGGCAGGTTACCTGCGCAAGGCGGGCTTTCTGGCCATTCCTTATGCGGGCAATCATATCGGAGAGTAAATCGTTCATTGACATAAAGTTATTCCTACCAGCTTGATTTGATGAGGCCAGGTATCTGACCGAATGAGCCAAGCTCACGCAATTTGATACGGCAAAGATTGAATTTACGATAGTTACCACGTGGGCGACCAGTGAGTTCGCAACGGTTGCGGAAACGGTTTGCAGCACTATTGCGCGGCAAAGCAGAGAGTTTCATCTGGGCAGCAAAACGCTCTTCCATCGACAATTCTTTATTCATGATAATCGCTTTGAGTGCTGCACGCTTTACAAGAAATTGCTTTCCCATTCTTGCGCGACGATTATTTTTTTCAACAGAACTAAGTTTTGCCACAGTTTGCCCCTTATTATTTAATAAATGGAAGTTGAAATCCGGTAAGAAGCGCTTTGGCTTCTTCGTCATTTTTAGCAGTCGTTACAAAAGAAACGTCCATACCGCGGAGTTTATCTACTTTATCGTAGCTGATTTCCGCGAATATAAGCTGTTCTTTCAAACCAAGCGTATAATTGCCTTGACCATCAAAGCTTTTGCCAGAAATTCCGCGAAAATCGCGAATACGTGGCATAGCGATAGTTACTAAGCGATCAAGAAATTCATACATACGCTGTTTGCGTAATGTTACTTTTGCGCCAATCGGCAGATTTTCACGCAGTTTAAAACCCGCGATGGATTTACGTGATTTGGTTACCACTGGTTTTTGACCAGAAATAAGAGAGAGTTCATTTACAGCTAGGTCAATTACTTTGCTGTCATCAACAGCTTCGCCAAGACCCATATTGATCACGATCTTTTCAAGCTTTGGAACCTGCATGGTATTTTTATAACCGAATTGCTTCTGCAAATCCGGAATGATTTTTTCAACATACAATGCTTGCAAGCGTGGCATGGAAGCATCTGTTTTTTTAGCAACTTTAGCCATAATCTTAACACTTTCTTTGTACAAATCCGGCTGTGACCGGAAGAAATCTAAAAGAGGACGAGACTTATACTCGAACTTTGGTCTATTGCAAATAAAAAATCGGGGAAATTCAAGAAAAGTTACACGAGGAAGTTTCCGTGTCGCTTTTATGTTTATTTATTAACCGATTACTTCACCTGAACGTCTTGCCACACGAACCTTTTTACCATCGCCAAGTTCTTTGTAGCCAACGCGTGTTGCTTTGCCTTCTTTGGGGTCAACAAGTGCAACATTGGAAATGTGGAGTGAAGCCTCTTTGCTCACGATACCAGCAGCATTGCCGCGATCGGCTTTCTGATGCTTCTTTATCATATTCACACCAGCAACCAATACGCGATCATTTTCACGGATTACAGAAAGAACAGAACCTTTTTTGCCCTTATCTTTGCCTGCGATAACGATTACTGAATCGCCTTTTTTAATTTTCATTTTTTTCTGAGTCATAGCTTTAATCTTTATTCTAAATTAATTTAATTTTACAAAACTTCGGGAGCCAAAGAAACAATCTTCATGAAATTCTTAGCGCGAAGCTCACGAACAACCGGGCCAAATATACGGGTTCCGATTGGTTCATTTTCTTTAGTAACGAGTACTGCTGCGTTACGGTCAAAGCGAATTGCGCTGCCATCGGGACGGCGAACTGCAAATGCTGTGCGCACAATAACGGCGCGCTGAACGGAACCTTTTTTTACTTTGCCGCGCGGTATAGCATCTTTTACGGATACGACGATAACATCGCCAACCGATGCGGTTTTGCGTTTGGAACCACCCAATACTTTGATGCACTCAACGCGCTTTGCGCCTGAATTGTCGGCTACATCTAGGTTACTCTGCATCTGTATCATATCGTCATCCTTTAATTATACGTCTTGCCTTCGTATCCACTATTCAGCGTATACTACAGCCCATTTTTTTGTCTTTGAAATCGGGCGTGATTCCACAATCTTCACTACATCACCCACTTTGCATTTATTCTGCTCATCATGCGCAGAATACTTCTTAGAACTGCGAACAGTCTTTTTGTAAATCGGATGAGTATAACGGCGTTCAACACGAACGGTGACTGTTTTGTCAGCCTTATCGCTTGTTACTACACCTTGCAGAATACGTTTTGGCATCGCTTATTCTCCCGAAGATTTCTTTTTAGCGGTTGATTTTTTAGCTGCTGTTTTTGCAACTGGCTTTTCTTTGGCAACTTTTGCTACTTTTGCTTTCTTAGCAGGTTTCGCAACTGCATCGGCTGGCTGATTCAGTAAGGTTTTTACGCGAGCAACGTCACGGCGCACTTCACGGAAACGCGCTGTGTTGGTGAGCTCGCCGGTTGCCACCTGAAAACGCAAATTGAAAAGCTCTTTTTTTAATGAAACAGCAAGGCCTTTTAATTCATCAGGCGATTTACCCTGAAATTCTGAAATGTTACTCATATTAATTTCCTTCACCTAAACGGGCAATGAATTTGGTTTTGATAGGCAGTTTGGCAGCTGCGCGTTCAAAAGCTTCACGTGCCACCTGCTCGGTTACACCATCAACTTCGAACAATACGCGGCCTGGCTTCACGCGGCATACCCAGAATTCCACAGATCCTTTACCGCTACCCATGCGAACTTCTGCAGGCTTTTTGGTAACAGGAACATCCGGGAAAATACGAATCCAGAGACGACCAACGCGCTTTACGTGACGTGAGATTGCACGACGAGCAGCCTCAATCTGGCGCGCAGTAACACGCTCAGGCTCAAGCGCCTTCAAACCATATTGACCGAAATTAAGGTCAAAGCCACCTTTGGCGTTGCCTTTGATACGGCCCTTATGGGCTTTGCGGAATTTAGTCTTTTTGGGCATCATCATAAATTATGCTCTTATATCAATTCGTTGCCGGTTGTACGTTCGATGTCTTTTTTATCCTGTGCCATCGGGTCATGCACCATGATTTCGCCTTTGAACACCCACACCTTAATACCAATGATTCCATAGGTAGTAAGGGCGCTTGCGACACCATAATCCACGTCAGCGCGCAAAGTGTGTAACGGCACGCGACCTTCGCGGTACCATTCCATGCGTGCGATTTCGTTGCCACCTAAACGGCCAGAACAATTGATACGAATACCAAGTGCGCCAAGACGAAGTGCAGACTGTACTGCGCGTTTCATAGCGCGACGGAATGCAATACGGCGCTCAAGCTGCTGCGCAATGCTTTCAGCGATCAAAGTCGCATCAATTTCAGGCTTGCGGATTTCGACGATATTCAAATGCACTTCATCTTTAGTGAATTTTCCGAGATCTTTTTTAATTTTTTCGATGTCCGCACCTTTTTTACCAATCACCACACCAGGGCGAGCAGTATGAATAGTGATGCGCGCTTTTTTGGTCGGACGCTCAATGATAATGCGGCTGATACCGGCAGCACCAAGGTTCTTTTTCAGATATTTGCGGATAGAAATATCTTCATGCAATCTTGCAGGAAAATCGGTACCGGTTGCGAACCAGCGCGAATCCCAGGTTTTGTTTATTCCTAAGCGTAAGCCTACTGGATTGATCTTCTGACCCATGCCTATTCCCCTTTTTCGCGCAAAATAATAGTGAGATTACTGAATGGCTTCAAGATGCGGGCGCCGCGACCACGTGCACGTGTGTGCATGCGCTTCATAACGATACCCTTACCTACCCAGGCTTCAGCGATAACCAATTCGTCAACATTCAAGTTGTTATTATTTTCGGCATTGGCAATGGCAGACTGCACTGCCTTGCGTACTTCACCAGCGATGCGTTTATTGCTGAAAGCAAGCTGCACCAATGCACGCTCTACGCGCATGCCGCGAATTAAGCCAGCAACGTAATTGAGTTTTATCGGGCTAATGCGCAGACGATTTAAAATCGCTCTGGCTTCCTTTGGCCCGCTACCCCTTCTGACTTCTGATTTCTGCTTCGACATAAATATTTTCCTACGCTGCGGTTGCTTTTTTATCGCCGCCGCCATGCACCGTAAAGGTACGTGAAGGAGCGAATTCGCCAAATTTGTGACCAATCATATCTTCGGTAACGAGCACTGGGATAAATTTCTTGCCGTTATACACACCAAACGTGACGCCGATGAATTGCGGCAATATCGTTGAACGACGTGACCAGATTTGAATGATCTGATTGCGTCCGCTTGCTCTTGCCTTTTCGGCTTTAGCAAACATGTAACCATCAACGAATGGGCCTTTCCAGACTGAACGAGCCATAATTTTATCCTCTATGCTTTCTTACGACGGCTACGAACAATAAGTTTGTCCGTACGTTTATTTTTGCGGGTCTTATTACCCTTAGTACCTTTACCCCAAGGTGTCACCGGATGACGACCACCTGATGTGCGGCCTTCACCACCACCATGCGGATGATCCACTGGGTTCATTGCAACACCGCGAACACATGGACGAATACCCTTCCAGCGTGAGCGACCTGCTTTACCAATCATTTCGTTCTGATGGTCAGGGTTTGACACAGCGCCAATCGTCGCCATGCATTCACCGCGAACCAAGCGAACTTCGCCGGAGCGCATTTTCAACTGCACATAACCGGAATCTTTACCAACAAGCTGAACATAACCACCGGCAGCGCGAGCAATCTGTCCGCCTTTGCCGACTTTCATTTCCACGTTGTGAACGATTGTTCCGACCGGAATGTTGCGAAGCTGCATTGCAAAGCCTGGCTTTACATCGGTTTTAACACCGGAGCAGATTACATCACCTACCGCCAAGCGCTGTGGCGCCAAGATGTAAGAGAGCTCACCGTCATCGTATTTTATAAGTGCAATAAATGCAGAACGGTTAGGATCATATTCGATGCGTTCTACGGTCGCATTAATATCGAACTTCGCGCGTTTGAAATCCACATGACGGTAACGCTGTTTATGACCGCCACCTACGCGAAACGCAGTGATGCGACCAAGATTGTTGCGTCCACCAGTCTTTTTCTGACCTTCGGTCAGAGACTTAATGGGTCCGCCCTTCCATAATTCAGAGCGGTCTACCTGTACCAAGCCACGTAATGATTTCGTGACCGGTTTAAACGTTTTAAGCGCCATAACTACATCTCCGTGTTTTGCGGCAGCATTGAAAGAGGGAGCGACTTATAGCCAGTCCCGAGGAAATTGCAAGTAGAATTTACGCCATTCCGCTTGCTAAATCGATCGACTGGCCAGGAGCCAATGTCACGATAGCTTTTTTGAAGTCTTTGCGTTGACCAAGAGCGCCGCGGAAAACCTTAATTTTTCCTTGAACGTTAAGGGTATTCACGCTGACTACGTTTACTTTGAACAAGGCTTCCACCGCTTCTTTAATGTGAGCCTTGGTAGCATCCGGGCGAACTTTGAAGATAACTTTGTTATGCTCAGAAGCAGCCGTTGCTTTTTCGGTGATGACGGGGCGATAAATCACATCGTAAAACGCTTCCTTAAATGCAGGAGCATCATTTTTTGCGGATTCTTTCTTTTTCGCGGTTTTCTTGAGGGCAGCCATGTTCTTATTCCTTATTCTTTAATCAAGCGGGCTTCAAGGAATGCAACTGCGTCTTTGGTGAGTATCAGTTCCTTGTGGTTTAAAATGTCATAAACATTGGCACCCTGTTGTGGGAGTACATTTACGTTTTTGATGTTGCTTGCGGCTTTGAAGAAAGCTTCGTCAATCTGCTCACCACCAATGAAGAGTGGTTTTACAAATCCGAATTTTTCAAATACGGCAACGAGGTTTTTAGTTTTTGCTTCTTTTACGGTGAGTGAATCAACGATGATAAGTTTGCCTTCAGCCTGTTTGGCAGAAAGCGCAACACGCAAAGCGAGGTCACGTACTTTCTTCGGAAGGCTGATAGCATGGCTACGCACCACGGGTCCGAAAATAGTTGCGCCACCACGGAACTGCGGTGAACGCAATGAACCTGCGCGAGCACGGCCAGTGCCTTTTTGCTTCCAAGGTTTTTTAGTTGTGCCGCTGATTTCAGAAACACCTTTGGTTTTGTGGGTACCGGCGCGACGTTTGGCAAGCTGGTACTGAACCATGCGTGCAAGAATATCCTTACGCATTTTTTCGCCAAACACAGCATCAGAGAGATCGATATCTCCTGCTGCACTGTTATCTAGCTTTTTTACCGCGACTTTCATGGCTCAAATCCTTCTTAATACTCTTAATTATTCGCTTTTTGCTTCTGCTTCCGCTGCTGGCGCTTCTGGCGCTGCTGCAACTTCGGCTTTGGCTGTTTTTCTGATGCTTGCAGGCAACGGAATTTTCGCCGGTGCGCCACGCTTTACTGCATCTTTTACCAATACATAGCTGTTTTCTGCTCCGGGTACTGCACCTTTTACAAAGATAAGGCCTTTTTCAACATCGGTAGAAACCACCTGAAGGTTGGGAACAGTAACTTGTTCAACACCTAAGTGACCTGCCATTTTCTTGCCTTTGAATACTTTACCTGGATCCTGACGCTGACCGGTAGAACCGTGTGAACGATGCGATACCGAAACACCGTGAGATGCTTCAAGGCCTGCAAAGTTCCAGCGTTTCATAACACCGGCAAAACCTTTACCGATAGTGGTACCTACAACGTCGATATACTGACCTGGCAAGAAATGATCGGCAATAATCTCTGCACCGATTTCTGGTAGGTTGGTTTCATCAACGCGGAATTCTACGAGCTTGCGACCGGGTTCCACTTTTGCTTTTGCATAGTGACCGCGCACAGGTTTGCTTACGTTTTTTACTTTAGCAATACCGGAAGAAAGCTGAACGGCAGTGTAGCCATCACGCGCCTGAGTTTTGTGAGAAACCACACGTACGTTATCTACTTTGAGTACGGTGACTGGAATATGAATGCCATCTTCGTCGAAGATGCGTGACATGCCAAGTTTAGTTGCAATTATACCAGTTCTCATGACGCCTTCTCCCCACCGAGCTGAATTTCTACATCCACACCTGCGGAAAGATCGAGCTTCATCAGCGCATCCACGGTTTGTGGTGTGGGATCAAGTATGTCAATCAGACGCTTGTGCGTACGGATTTCAAACTGCTCACGTGACTTTTTGTCAATGTGCGGTGAGCGGTTAACCGTGAAACGTTCAATGCGACGTGGCAATGGCACGGGGCCACGAACCTGCGCACCAGTACGTTTGGCGGTATTTACTATTTCGCTGGTCGAATGATCAAGCATCATGTGATCATAAGCTTTCAAGCGAATCCGTATTTTCTGACTGTTCATAACTTCTTCCTACATTTTTAGTCTTTAGAGTTTTAAGCCCGGAACTCTGATTATTCAGAATCCCGGGCTTAGCATTTCTTAAAACTCTTACTCTACAATTTTAGCAACGACACCTGCGCCTACTGTACGGCCACCTTCACGAATAGCAAAACGAAGGCCTTCATCCATAGCGATAGGTGAAATCAATGTGATTTCCATAGAGATGTTATCTCCTGGCATGCACATTTCAACACCGTCTGGCAGTTTCACGATACCGGTCACGTCAGTCGTACGGAAGTAGAACTGTGGACGGTAATTTGCAAAGAATGGTGTATGACGGCCACCTTCTTCTTTGGTGAGTACGTAAGCTTCTGCGTTGAATTTGGTGTGCGGAGTGATGGAACCTGGTTTAGCAAGCACCTGACCACGCTCAACTTCTTCACGCTTAACACCACGAAGCAATGCACCGATATTGTCACCTGCGCGACCTTCATCCAGCAATTTGCGGAACATTTCCACGCCAGTGCAGGTTGTTTTGGTGGTTGGCTTCAAACCAACGATTTCGATTTCTTCGCCGACTTTTACGATTCCGCGTTCTACACGGCCGGTAACTACAGTACCACGACCTTCGATAGAGAACACGTCTTCGATTGGCATCAAGAATGGTTTGTCAATGGGACGCTCTGGCTGCGGAATCGTTGCATCCACTGCTTCCATCAATTTCATGATAGCATCTTTGCCAAGCGCTGGATTTTTGTCTTCCAAAGCGCAAAGAGCTGAACCACGGATAATTGGAATGGTGTCGCCTGGGAACTTATATTTGTTCAAAAGCTCACGTACTTCCATTTCAACGAGGTCAAGCAATTCAGGATCATCAACCATGTCGCATTTGTTGAGGAACACTACAATCGCAGGAACACCTACCTGACGGGCAAGCAGAATGTGCTCACGAGTCTGTGGCATTGGACCGTCAGCAGCAGACACTACGAGAATAGCTCCGTCCATCTGCGCAGCACCAGTGATCATGTTTTTTACATAGTCAGCGTGTCCTGGGCAGTCAACGTGTGCATAGTGACGTTTTTCTGTTTCATACTCAACGTGCGCAGTATTGATAGTGATACCACGAGCTTTTTCTTCTGGCGCCGCATCGATTTTGTCATATGCGGTATATTGGTTTTTCGCATTCTGCGATGCCATCGTTTTCGTGATCGCAGCAGTCAGCGATGTTTTACCATGATCCACGTGCCCAATCGTTCCGATGTTGCAATGTGGTTTATTACGTTCAAATTTTTCTTTAGCCATTGAAAGCTCTCCTTGGTTATCAAATTATGTTAAGCAACTTTTTTCTTAATCTCATCGACCATATTACTTGGTACCTGTTCATAATGGTCGAACTGCATGGTATATTGCGCACGTCCCTGTGTCATGGAACGAAGCGTATTAACATAACCAAACATTTTGGCAAGCGGAACCATTGCATCAACTACAATAGCGTTACCGCGCATATCCTGCCCCTGAATCTGACCACGACGACCAGTCAAGTCGCCAATGACCGAGCCAGTATAGTCTTCCGGGGTTACAACTTCAACCTTCATAATGGGCTCAAGCAGTTTTGGGTCACCCTTCGGCATACCTTCGCGGAAGGCAGCACGGGCAGCAATTTCGAACGCGAGTACACTTGAATCCACATCATGGTAAGCGCCATCGGTGAGTGTCGCACGGAAATCGATAGTCGGATAACCCGCTACAACACCGTTATCAAGGCAGGCCTTCAAGCCTTTTTCAACGCCTGGGATAAATTCTTTTGGAACCGAACCGCCTACGATTTTGCTGACGAATTCGAATCCGCTGCCTGGCTGTAATGGCTCAAGCTCAAGCGTAATGCGCGCAAACTGACCAGAACCACCCGATTGCTTCTTGTGGGTATAATCAATAACGGCTTTCTTGGTAATGGTTTCGCGGTAAGCAACCTGCGGTGCACCTACATTGGCTTCCACTTTGAATTCACGCTTCATGCGGTCTACGATAATTTCAAGATGCAATTCGCCCATACCCTTTAAGATGGTCTGACCGGTTTCTTCATCGGTTGAAACGCGAAGTGAAGGATCTTCTGAAGCAAGGCGTGATAATGCCATACCCATTTTTTCTTGGTCAGCCTTGGTTTTTGGCTCAATCGCAAGCTCAATAACTGGCTCTGGAAATTCCATACGTTCCAGGATTACCTGAAAATCGGGATCGCTCAAAGTATCTCCGGTGGTGGTATCTTTAAGACCAGCAAGCGCAATAATATCACCTGCAAACGCTTCTTTAATATCTTCGCGTGAGTTCGCATGCATAAGCAACATACGGCCTACGCGTTCGCGTTTGTCTTTGATGGTGTTCTGTACATAAGAACCAGATTCAAGCTTGCCTGAATAGATACGTGCAAACGTGAGTGATCCAACGAAAGGATCGGTCATGATTTTGAATGCAAGCGCTGAGAATTTTTCGCCATCTTCGGCTTTGCGTTCTACTTCGCCTTCCGTCTTCACATCGATGCCTTTGATAGCAGGAACGTCAAGCGGGCTTGGCAAGAAATCAACCACTGCGTCAAGCATTGGCTGCACGCCTTTGTTTTTGAAAGCAGCACCGTTTAAAACCGGAACAAATTTGAATGCTACAGTACCTTTGCGGATGCACGCCTTGAGCTGCTCAATCGTTGGCTCGGTGCCAGCGAGGTAAGCTTCCATGACGTTGTCGTCCATTTCCACAGCGATTTCCAACATTTTTTCGCGCGCTTTTTTTGATTCTTCAAGCATTTCAGCAGGAATTTCAACTTCGTCAAAATTTGCACCTAAAGAATCATCGTGCCAGACGAGCGCCTTCATCTTTATAAGATCCACAAGGCCGATATATTTGTCTTCAGAACCGATTGGCAGCTGCAATACGAGCGGCACAGTGCCCAAACGGTCAATCATCATGTCAACGCAGCGCTGGAAGTTCGCGCCAGTGCGATCCATTTTATTGACAAAGCAAATGCGCGGAACGTGATATTTATCAGCCTGACGCCATACAGTTTCAGACTGCGGTTCGACACCAGCAACCGAGTCAAACACAGCAACAGCGCCGTCAAGTACGCGCATAGAGCGCTCTACTTCGATAGTGAAATCCACGTGGCCGGGAGTATCAATAATGTTGATGCGGTAATCGCCCCAATAGCAGGTGGTAGCCGCAGAGGTAATGGTAATACCACGCTCCTGCTCCTGCTCCATCCAATCCATGGTGGCAGCGCCTTCGTGCACTTCACCGATTTTGTGTGATTTTCCGGTATAATAAAGAATACGTTCCGTAGTCGTGGTTTTACCTGCGTCAATGTGAGCGCAGATACCAATGTTGCGATAGTCTTTAAGCGGTGTTTTACGAGCCATTTTCTTTAATTTCCTGAAATTCTATTCTTATTATTATATATCAATTCTACCAACGCCAACCTACCAACGATAATGCGAGAAGGCTTTGTTTGCTTCTGCCATACGGTGGGTGTCTTCACGTTTTTTGATAGCGCCACCGCGGTTATTTGCGGCATCAACCAATTCATTGGCCAAACGGTCTTTCATGGTTTTATCTTTGCGAGCGCGCGCTGCAGTGATGAGCCAACGAATAGCAAGCGCCTGACGACGTTCCTGACGCACTTCGGTTGGAACCTGGTATGTTGCACCACCAACGCGACGTGAACGCACTTCTACAGAAGGCATTACATTTTCAAGTGCTGAGGTAAAAATTGGCAGCGGATCCTGGCTGGTACGCTTATTGATGGAATCAAGAGCGCCATATACAATAGTTTCTGCGGCAGATTTTTTGCCGTTATACATCAACGAATTGATGAATTTGGTAAATACGACATTGCCGTATTTAGCATCAGGAAGAACAACTCGTTTAATGGCTGCGCGACGACGTGACATATATTATAACCCCTTTTGGCCTATTATTTAGGACGTTTAGCGCCGTAGAGCGAGCGCGATTGTTTACGATTCTTCACGCCCTGTGTATCGAGCGTACCACGGATGATATGATAGCGAACACCTGGCAAATCCTTTACGCGGCCGCCGCGTATCATTACTACAGAATGCTCCTGAAGGTTATGACCTTCGCCGGGAATGTAGCTGGTGACTTCAAAGCCATTGGTCAGGCGAACACGAGCCACTTTACGCAAAGCCGAGTTCGGCTTTTTTGGAGTGGTTGTGTACACGCGAGTACATACACCACGCTTCTGAGGGCAAGCTTCCATAGCTGGCACTTTATTGCGGCGAGTCGGCTTTGTGCGCGGCTTACGCACTAATTGATTGATCGTCGGCATGCGGTCATCCTTAAAAAATCTTCGTTCATTTTTGCCTGCACTTGAGGCCAATATTTCTTTGATTTTGCGTGATATTTTGGCCGCAAAATACAAATATGTCCTAAGTCAAGAGGCGAGCAACATAACCATGCACCCTACTCCAGTCAAGCGAAATTTGACTATTTTCTTCTTGTAAAGAACTGAAAAAACAATTCAAACAATGAGTGGCGTATATCGGCTTAGAAAATGCCAGCAATAACAAGGGTTTTATGTTGGACTCGGATAAAAATACAAATAAAAAACGCTTACCGGTTTTAGATTTGGCAAAAGGTCTGGTGATCTTGCTCGTCGTATTAGGCCACATCGTCGCGAAGGATGTGCCGCAGGGCAATGAATGGTATTTCTGGCTCAAAGCGGCGCTTTACAAGTTTCACATGCCGTTTTTCATGTTTATCAGCGGGTTTGTTTTTTACTATAATTATAAGCCAGTAGAAAATTTTCATGACTATGCGGAAATCATCAAAAAGAAGGCTATGCGGTTGATACCAGCATATCTTATTGTCGGAATTTTTGTCTTATTTTCTAAAATGTTAGCTGAAAATATTTTGTATATCGACAAGCCCATGGTAGGCGGATTTGCAGTAAATTTACTCGCCATATTTATAGCACCAAAATTGAGCGTTGCTACTTTCCTGTGGTATTTATATGCACTCATGGGAGTATATTTGTTGTTTCCACTGTTGCATCGGCTTGTGAATGGAAATACTTCGGTATTATTTTTACTCGGAATTATTTTTTATTTTTTGCCGATAAATACTGATTATTTTAGCCTATCTGACATTTTTAAATTCTTTGTGTTTGCCGCAGCAGGTGCACTTGCTTGCGATCATTATGAAAAATTTACTGCAATCATTTATAAATTCTTCTGGCAGTTAGTTATTGTTTTCATTGTTGCACTCATCGCATCTTTACTCTCACCTCTTATACCAAAACTCATTACCGGACTTGCTTCCATCCCGGTTTTGTTGGGTTTGATCTCGCGTGCAAAAATGGGAAGGTTACAAAAATCATTGCTTTTTCTCGGGCAGAATACACTCGCGATTTATCTGTTTAACACTATCTGCATCGGGTTCGTAAAAGCGTTACTGCTAAAAATTGCACCGTGGGACGGGCTTAATTTCCTGTGGTTTGCGCCTATTCTAATGATATCCGGTGTAACGATACCGCTTGCTATAAAGCACTATATTTTTCCCAAAGCTCGTTGGTTGCGTTAATTGTACTTGCAAGTATGATGCAAAAAATTGAGTCATGCATGAAACCTATTATTAATTTTCTCTCTAATCCAAAAATCCTCTTCTATGCCCTGCCCTGGTTGATGACATTGCTAGTGCTCGGCACGGTGGCACAGCGTTACATTGGTCTTTACCAGTCGCAGAAATTATTTTTTGGATCTTTTATATTGTGGGTTGGACTCATTCCTTTGCCTGGTGCTTACACTGCACTTACTTTGATTGCACTGTGTTTAATTGCAAAATTACTTTTTAAATCCCCGCTCAAAAAACAAGATGCCGGCATTATCATTACGCACCTTAGCACATTGATATTGCTCATCGGAGGCTTGGTAACTGCCGTTTCCCGCGAGGAAGGTTATATTGTGCTTGGTGCAGATGAAACTAGTCATTTAGTATCGGATTACCATCAGCGCGAACTGGCAATTATTAAAAACGGTGAAACCGTAAAAGCGATTCCGCATCAGGATTTACAAAAAGACTATAGTATAAATGATTCCTCATTGCCCTTTACCATCGTGATTGAAAAGTTTTGTTACCAATGCAATGTTATTCCGCCTGCAACATCTTCAGATTTGCATGGCGCGGCTTCCCAAATTGATATTGCTTCTGCGCCGCTTGAAAAAGAAGATGCGGAAAATCACTCCGGAGCAGTGTTTGAAGTAAAAGGTGTGAATAAAGATACAGATGGCGCCTATATCACCTATCAGGCATTAAAAGAACAGCCCGAATTTAAAATCGGCAAAGATACGTATCAAATTGTAATGCGGCCTGCTACGCGCACACTGCCTTTTGATTTGCATCTTACTCATTTTGAAAAGTCTGAATATCCGGGAACCAATATCGCCCGCAGCTACCGCTCCGAAGTGGAAGTAAAAGACAGCGCGCTGAAATGGAACATGGTTATAGAAATGAATCAACCGCTACGTTATCGCGGGTTTACGATCTATCAATCATCATTTATCGAAAATGACGATCAATTATTTACCGTGTTGGCAGTCGTCAAAAACGCCGGTGATATATTTCCGTATCTCGCCATCACCGCGCTGTGCCTCGGGCTCATCATCCATATTATCATCACGCTGGTGAGAAAGCGCAACGCATGAGATTTTTCCCAAAATATTTTATATTGTCATGCCAGCGCATGCTGGCATCCAGCCTTCTCTTTTTCTTATTTCTCTGGATATCAGCTTTCGCTGGTATGACAAAGGATGTTTTGGATTATAACAGCTTTGCGCATATTCCGGTATTGCAGGAGGGACGCATTAAACCACTCGATAGTTTTGCGCGGGTTGAACTCAAGAAAATTTATGGCGATGTGTCACTCCCCGGTGAGCCAGCCATAGAGTGGCTTGCAAGCGTCATGTTTAACCCATCGGGGGCCGCAGAGCAAAAAATATTTAAGGTGCGCGTGCCGGAGGTTGTAAATATTCTTTCGCTTCCTGAGCATGAAACGCCAGTGTTTTCTTTTGCTGAAATCTCCACTGTATTTGCGGGCCGCGAGCAGTTCATAAAAACCCTGATGGATAAAGATCGCAAAAGCCTCACTGCTAACGAGCAGGAAATAATCCGGCTTTATGTCAACGCGAATGATTTTGCTGAAATCCTCGGAAGTTTCTCCCTGCTTATGCCTTTTGCCGATATGGATGCGGATATTCACAAGCAACTGGGACTGCCGGAAAATGCAGACGTAAATTATCTCGATCTTTTAAAAATCCGCGAGAAAATTAATGTGGCACTGCTGGCGACAGTGAAAAAGAAAGGCGATCATATCGCTGAATATTCAGCGATTGAGCAGCGCAACGCTAAAATTTCCTACCACATGAATCTGATTGAGACGATTGATAAGAATAACAGCCTGCTTCGCGTCATTCCGCCCAGCTGGCATGGTACAGACGAATGGCTAGCACCCTGGGCAGTGATTGAAAAGGGTGCGGGCTCGCCCGCAAGCGCGGAGCTGTTTCGCCACTGGCAGAAATTATATGCCGCCTATAATAGTGACAACGCAGTAGAGTGGAAAAATGAATCGGGTGCATTGCTTGCATCGGGATTAGCTGCACAAAACGTGCGGCCACTCGCCATCACGCTTGAAGTGCTTTATAACTTTCTCGATCTCCTCAACAAAAGCCTGATAGGTTACGCGCTTGGCTTTGCAGCAGCCATTATCGCGCTTATGCGTAGTAACCGTAAATGGGGCATCGCAGCTTATGCAATCATAGGTGTGAGCGCAGGGGTTCACGCGCTGGCAATTCTTTCGCGCATGACTATTTTAATGCGCCCGCCAGTCAGCACACTTTACGAGTCTATGATATTTGTGAGCTTCATGGCAGCAGTCTTTGGCCTGTGGTTAGAGCGTAAACGCAAAAACCCCGATGGCTTAATCATAAGCTCTGCAATTTCCTGTTTGCTGATTATTTCCGCCAATATTTTTGCTGCCGATGGCGACACGTTAGAAGTGTTGGTTGCGGTGCTCAACACTAATTTCTGGCTTGCAACCCATGTGGTTTGCATCACCACCGGCTATGCCTCAGCGCTCGTTGCTGGCACTATTGCGCATCTTTGTTTGTTCAAACGCGCGGTTGGAAAATCTACACCGGAATCGCTCGCAACCCTGCAAAGCCGCTTGCATAGCGTGGCGCTGGTGGCACTTCTCTTTACTGCCGTTGGCACCATGCTCGGCGGCATATGGGCAGATCAATCCTGGGGGCGTTTCTGGGGCTGGGACCCGAAGGAAAACGGCGCGCTCTGGATTGTACTCTGGCTCATCTGGCTACTGCATGCGCGCGTTGCTGGGCAGCTCAGTGAGCTTGGCTTTGCAGCCTGCATGGCGCTCATCAATATCGTCGTCGCACTCGCCTGGGTCGGGGTGAATCTCTTAAGTGTAGGGCTTCATAGTTACGGCTTCACCGACACCGCTGCCACAAGCCTCGGTGTTTTCTGCGTGGCAGAAGTTTTGTTTGTCGTAGGAATTACTGGATTTTCTTTTCTGCACCGTAAATTATATCAATAAAGGAAAATAAATATGACGAATTTTTATAAAAAATTATCATTTATAACATTATTATTTTTTCTCAATAGTTCATTAGTATTCGCCGATGATAATAATGAGACCGGAGAACCCGGTGACCTTGCAAAATATCAGTTTGATAAATTTCCTGCTGAGGAATCATTTTCCGGAAAACCCGTTGCCCCAATTTTTAATAAATATTGGCATTGGAGAACGGCTATAAGAAATCAAATATCTAAAGGATCTAATTTTTCTGGAATATATACAATTATTACATGGGGATGTGGCTCAGGATGTCAAATCTCCGTATTATACAACCCAAGAACTGGAAAATTATATGCTCTCGGTGCTACTGTAACTAGTTTAGTATTTCGTAAAGATAGTCGCCTGCTAATTCTGAATCCAGGTGATCCAGATCCAGAAAATTTTAGACCCGATATACCAGGGTTTAATGAGCATTATATGTTATGGGATGGTACCAATATGAAAAATATCCCTAAAGAAAAAGCAGTAAAAAACACTACAAAATAAATGAAAGAAGCCCATGTTTCGTAAATTATTCGTACTTGCCATTTTGATTATGCTGAATCTTTCCGCCATTTACGGGCTGGATGCTTACTTGCACAGAAACGATGTGATAAAGTCAGCAGATACCGCTGAAAAAACCCCGGATTTTACGTGGCGCGATTTTGACGGCAAAACCCATAACATCGCAGAACTTAAAGGCCATATTGTCGTCATCCATTTCTGGGCAACCTGGTGCGCACCCTGCCGCAAGGAATTTCCCGAACTTCTTGCAGCGGCAAAAGCGCTCGGGGATAATGTTATTTTTCTGACCATTTCCGGCGATGATGAATTAGCGCCCGCCAAAAAATTTGTGGAAAACGCAGAACAAAAATCCGGCACAAAGAATTTAGCTAATGTGCTTTACGCGTTGGATGATAACAAACATATCGCGATTGATATTTTCCAGACCGCCGTCTACCCCGAAAGCATAGTGCTTGATGCCAATCAGAATATGCGGCGCAAATTCGGCGGAGCTATTGAATGGCAGGATGCCAATGTGATGGATTACCTTAAGCAGCTGAAGTAGTGTTGTGCCGAGTGTGGGTCATTTTGCCACCTTCAATAAGCGGCACAAAACGCACCGACATTAAATGCTGCTGCTCAATACCGTTGGGAGTTTTTTCAATGCGCAGCAATAGTTGTTCGGTATCGCTGCCTACCGGAATCACCATAATCCCACCTTCCGCTAACTGATCCAGCAGCGCTGCAGGCACGGAGTGTGCCGCCGCAGTGACTATGATGCGGTCAAAAGGCGCTGCCACTTTCCAGCCCTTTGAGCCATCTCCGGCAAGCGTCATGATGTTGCTGAGCTTCAACTGTTTGAAGCGTTCTTCGGCGACTTTGAGTAAATCCTTATGACGTTCAACCGTATACACCATACGGCAAAGTTTTGCGAGAATCGCCGCCTGATAACCAGACCCTGTGCCCACTTCCAGTACACGCATACGGTCAGTTACCTGCAGCGCCCAGGTCATCCACGCGACCACGCTCGGCTGGCTGATGGTCTGGCCGGAATCGATGGGAAGTGCGGTATCGTCGTAGGCTTTGTCGCGAAAAGAGTCGGGCACAAATATTTCACGCGGAATCGATTCCATTGCCGAAAGCACGCGCGTGTCGCTGATGCCGCTCGTGCGCAATTTCATGAGCAGACGGATGCGATCGGGTAAATTTTCGGCGGAAAGATTCATTAAAAACTTGCTTCCACTTTCTTTTTTAAATTCTTTAAAACATCGTAATTGGTTAAATCCAGCTTAATGGGCGTGACGGTAATATAGCCTTCTTTCATCCATTTAATATCGCAATCCGGGCGACGCGCGTCAACTCCTTCATCCGCCCAGTTCATCCAGTAATACGGCCTGCCCTTGGGGTCGATATATTTGGTCAGTTGCTTGGGGATATCGCGCTTGCCATGCGCCACCATTTTGATGCCTTTGACTTTCTCGGCGACGCAGTCGGGGAAATTCACATTGAACATCGTGTCGCGTTCCCACTTGCTCGCAATGAGCGTTGCAATAATTTGCGGTGCGTGCAGCTCGGCGGTTTTCCAATGCACCATCGGTTTTTTATTGCTGAAATCGAGCGCCTGCGAAAACGCAATCGAGGGAATATCGCATAACGTGCCCTCAAGCGCGCCGGCAATCGTGCCGGAATGGGTGATGTCTTCGGCAACGTTTCCACCACGATTGATGCCGGAGAGCACGAGATCAATTTTGCCCGGAATAATCGCACGCACTGCGGCAAGCACACAATCAGTTGGTGTGCCAGTGACTGCAAATTTACGCGCAGAGATTTTGCGAAACCGAAGCGGCGAATTAATAGTAAGCGAATGACCGGCACCGCTTTGCTCGACTTCCGGCGCTACCACCCAGACATCCTTAGAAATGGTACGGGCAATCTGCTCTAAAATTTTTAAGCCCGGGGCGTTTATGCCATCGTCATTAGTAACTAAAATACGGTATTTCGAGAAACTTTTCAATGGCTTGACTTCCTATTTATCATTCCCTGATTATTATGCATAGAGCTATATAGGCTTATTACTTTCAATTCAATTGGGTTTTAAACTTAATGATTTATTAACCCCCTTTCTATATAATTAAGTACAAACACAGAGGAAAATGCTATGGCCAAAAAAATATTTACCCGCGTAGGGGGAAAAGCGGTTACAAAAAGACAGAATACTACAGAATTACAATCTGAGGTACTGGATTTCTTTGACGCCATTAAGAAAGATGATGATTTTGGAATAAAATATTTTCTGAAGAAACACCCCGATAGCATTGATGAGTGCGGACCCCGTGAATCTTATGGTCACACAGGTCTTTTTCATGCTGCAAAACACGCTATTTCGGAAGTATCTTATAAACTTGTGAAAAAATTCTTGGAACTTGGCGCTGCGCCCGATGCATACAGTGTCGAAGATTATTCGCCATTAACAGTATCTGTCAAAGCAATGAATTTCGAGTCTGCAAATCTTATTTTTGAAGCTTTAAAGAAATTTTACGAAAAAGATGATGTAAATTTATATAATGCACTGACACGAAGAGACATTCTGAACGGCGCATATTCAAAAGATACCTTGACTGTATCTGATTATATTCCGCTGGTAACAAAAAATACCGGCAGAGTAAAAAGGCTTACAAGTGAAGAAATCGCAATAGCAACAACTCTTAAAGAGAAAATCGACAATTTGGTTGCAGAACTAAAAACCAGAATACCGGAAGATAAATGGGGTGGAGTTCAAACTCTCAGAGAGAATTTAATGAGAAGCAGAGAAAATACATTATCAGAAAAGAATTCACTTATTGCAAGAGTAGTAGATTCGCTCGCACAGGCAAAAAGTAAAAAAACTGGGATTGAATAACCTCACCCCATCTTAGCTAACCCATCCATATACGGGCGCAGGGCTTCAGGAATAGTGATGCTGCCATCTTCCTGCTGGTAATTTTCGAGTATTGCAACAATTGTGCGGCCAATGGCGATGCCGGAGCCATTGAGCGTATGCACAAATTGGGTGTTTTTACTATCTTTACCCTTATAGCGGGTTTTCATGCGGCGCGCTTGAAAATCTCCAGCAATTGAACAGCTTGAAATTTCACGGTAAGCATTTTGCCCCGGCAGCCATACTTCTAGATCGTAGGTTTTTTTCATACCAAAACCCGTATCTCCTGTACATAACATCAGCACCCGGTAATGCAGACCCAGACGTTTTAAAATCTCTTCCGCACAATTGGTTATACGCTCATGTTCTTCAGCAGACTTATCGGGGTGAGTAATGCTTACCAATTCTACTTTAGTAAATTGGTGCTGGCGAATCATGCCGCGTGTATCCTTGCCAGCAGAGCCTGCTTCAGAGCGAAAACATGGTGTGTAAGCAGTGAAGCGCAAGGGTAAATCCGCCTCATTTAGAATCTCATCAGCAACGATATTGCATAATGCGACTTCTGAAGTGGGGATCAGATAATGGTCAGTAGTGGTCTTGAACAAATCCACTTCAAATTTTGGCAGTTGTCCCGTTCCATACAGCGCATTACTTTTTACCAATAACGGTGGCAGGATTTCAGTAAATCCATATTCCTTGGTATGAATATCAAGCATGAAATTGGCAAGCGCCCGCTCTAATCTTGCAAGTTGGCCTTTTAAAATTACAAAGCGCGAGCCAGACATTTTCGCCGCGCGCTCAAAATCCATGAGCCCAAGTTTCTCACCCAATTCAAAATGTTCTTTGGGCTTGAATGTAAATTCGGGTTTTTTGCCATGCTCGCGCAGCACTATATTATCTTTTTCATCTTTGCCCACCGGCACGTCGTCCGCCGGAATATTGGGAAGCGTTGAGAGCAGCTTGGTAAGTTCACCTTCTTCATTCACCGAAGTTTCAAGTGCTGCAATGCGGTCGTTCACCGCTTTGGATTCCGCCATGATTGCGCTTGCATCTTCACCTTTGGCTTTTGCCTGGCCTATGGCTTTGGCAAAGCCATTGCGCTTGCTTTGCAGTTCTTGCAATTCCGTTTGGAGTTTACGTTTTTCTTCGTCGAGTTTTAATATCGCAGGCGATTGCGGAGGAAGACCGCGCTTTTTCATTCCTGCATCAAACGCGGCAGGATTTTCACGGATAAATTTAATATCATGCATAAAGTTAGTTGCTCGTTTTATTCTTTTCTATTCTTCTACAACATAGAATGCCTATTTCGTAAAGCAGATAAAGCGGAATCGAAAGCCCAATCTGGCTTAATACATCGGGAGGTGTCAGAAACGCCGCTACCACGACGATGGCAAGTACAGCGTATTTGCGTCCCTTCACAAGTGCTGCGGAAGAAACGACTCCCATACGCGCAAGCAGCGTTAAAATTACCGGCAGTTGAAATGCGAGCCCAAAAGCGATTATCACCTGCATGACGAGTGAAAGATATTCACTGACGCGCGCCTCAAGCTCAATCGGCAGCCCCTTGCCGCCTGCAATTCCTGCAGATTCAAAACTTAGAAAAAACTTCCACGCCATCGGGAATATATAATAATAGGCAAGCGCTGCGCCTGCGAAAAACAACAACGGTGACGCTATGAGATAAGGCACCAAAACCTTGCGCTCGGTTTTATACATACCCGGCGCCATGAACATATAAAGCTGATAGGCAATCACCGGAAAAGCAATAAAAAACCCGGCAAAGAGCGAGAGATGCACATAGGTCATGAACACTTCAGTAAGGCCAGTATAAATCAGGTGGCGTGATTCGGGATTGGGGTAGGAATTGGCAAGTGGCTGCACGAGAAATTCGTAAATATTTTCCGAAAAATAATAGCTGATGGCAAAGCCTATCACCAACGCGTAGCACGCCTTCATCAACCTTCCTCTGAATTCCACCAGATGGTTGATAAGCGGTGCGCGGCTATGTTCTATTTCGTCAGCAGTGTTCATAAAGTACGTATTTAAAGAAAGAGCGCGGTCAGTAGGCCGCGCCCTTCAGTCAAGAATTGTTAGGCTCATCGCAAATGTCAGCAGGCATTTGCGGGAGCGATTATATTAATTACGGCGATCACCAAAGAAACGCAGCAACATGATAAACAGGTTGATAAAATCAAGATAAAGGGTAAGCGCGCCCATTATCGCAGATTTGCCAGCAGCAACTGCATCACCTGAAGTCTGATAATAAAACGCTTTGATTTTCTGAGTGTCATAAGCGGTAAGGCCAGTAAAAATCACCACACCGAGAATGGAGACAATAAATTGCAATCCATTGCTTTGTAAAAACAGGTTAATCACACTAGCTATGATGATGCCAAACAAGCCCATCATCATAAAATGCCCCATGCTGGTTAAGTCTTTTTTGGTGGCGTAACCCCACATGCTCATGGAGCCAAACAGAATTGAGGTGATAAAAAACACCCGCACGATGCTGGCACCAGTATAAGCAAAGAAGAGTGAGGAAAGCGAAAGCCCCATCACGGCTGCAAATGCCCAGAACATTCCCTGCAAAGCCACAAAACTGAGTGAATTAAGACCGAAACTCATGATCAATACAAAAACAAGTGGCGCAAAAGCTATAATATAACCAAGCCCAGTAAGCCCTGGGTGCTCAGGATTCATATTATAAATAGCGGCGGTGAGTGGTGCATAATGTGCCGCCAGATATGCCATAATGCCAGTGAGCGCAAGCGCACTTCCCATGTAATTATAGACACTTAGCATATAAGAACGCAGCCCCGCATCATACGACACCGCGCTTTCACGGGTCGAATATGACATCGGGTTATTATCGTTGTAATTCATAAGGTAACTCCTTGGTTAAATAGCTGACTATACATCAGGATTGCCATTAATATAGGCCTCAATCGGCCATTGCGCAATAGGGAACAGGCAATTTATTACATTGTACTGCTGCAATCACTAATAGCTTATTTTCCCCTTGAATTCTGGCCAGAAGGCGGATATAAGACGCATCCTTTTAAAGTGGTCGGGTATTGGCATACCTTGGCGGCTTATTATATGAACTCTTAAACTTGAGGATATCAAAATGCCAAAGATCAAGACAAAAAGCGGCGCCAAAAAGCGCTTCTCTCTTACCGCATCTGGCAAAGTGAAAGCTGGCCAGGCTGGAAAACGCCACGGAATGGTGAAACGCACACAGCGTTTTATTCGTAACGCGCGCGGCACTACTATACTCTGCGATGCAGATGCAAAAGTAGTGATCAAAATGTTCCTGCCAAACGGTTAATAGGGAGAAAAAACATGGCACATGTAAAACGCGGTGTAACCACACACGCACGTCACAAAAAAATTCTGAAAATGGCGAAGGGTTATCGTGACCGTTCGCATACCTGCTTTCGTATCGCTATCGAGAAAGTAGAAAAAGGCTTACAATATGCTTACCGCGATCGTCGCGTGAAAAAGCGTACCTTCCGCGCTTTGTGGATTCAGCGTATCAACGCTGCAGTTCGCGAACACGGTATGGTCTACTCGCAGTTCATCAACGGCTTGCAGAATTCAGGTTGCGAACTTGACCGCAAAGTGTTGGCTGATATCGCCGTGCACCAGCCAGAAGCATTTAAAGCAATCGTGGAACAGGCAAAAGCCGGTCTCGCTAAAAAAGCCGCTTAATACCCTCATCTGTCATCCTGCGGCTTGACCGCAGGATCCATTGTGCTACTGGTTATATGGATCCTGCGCCTTCGCGCAGGATGACGAATTATAAATGATTCTCAAATGTCAGATACTGTTCGCCTTCTCGATTTAATTGGATATAGAGTTGACGCTCTAGGTCGTATTTCCGAGTGTACTTCTTTGGAAGAATTGGAAAAGATAAGAATTGAATTCTTAGGAAAAAAATCTCCTCTTAAAAGCAGTCTCTTAAAAAATCTTGCTAGTATAGAATCTATTGAAGAACGTAAGTTATCAGGACAAGAGTTTAATAAGACCCAAGAATCCATTGAAAATGCAATAATTGAAAAAAGGGAATCACTGAAACTTGCCGAAATCAATGCGCGTCTGCAAAAAGAATGGGTAGATGTTACGCTGCCACCGAGGCTTACGGCAAAAGGCAATATCCATCCTATTTCAAAAACACTGGAAGAAATTACTGCTATCTTTGCGCGCCTTGGTTTTGCGGTAGCAGAGGGTCCAGAAATTGAAGATGACTACCATAATTTCACTGCGCTGAATTTTCCGGAGAACCACCCTGCCCGCCAGATGCATGATACGTTTTTTTTAAGTGATGGTGATGCGAGGGTACGTGGAGGAGCGCTTGGCGATGACCCCGCGGGGGGAGTTTCACGGAGTGAAACTGGGGGAAGCGTTCCCCCTACAATACTGCTTCGCACCCATACTTCTCCTGTGCAAATTCGTACGATGCAAAATGGCAAACCCCCGTTTCGTTTTATTGCGCCCGGAAAAACCTTTCGCTGCGATTCGGATTTAACCCACACGCCAATGTTTCATCAGGTAGAAGGTTTCCTCATCGATAAAAACATCAATATGGGGCATTTAAAAGGCTGCATCGAATCATTCCTGCGCGAGTTTTTTGAACTCGAGAATGTACCCGTGCGTTTCCGCCCAAGTTTCTTTCCGTTTACCGAACCTTCGGCGGAAGTTGATATTGGTTGCTCACGCGACAAGGGCGAGCTTAAAATCGGTGCAGGCAAAGACTGGCTCGAAGTGATGGGTTGCGGCATGGTGCACCCGAATGTACTCAAGAATTGCAATCTTGACCCCAATGAGTGGCAGGGTTTTGCCTTTGGCATGGGTGTTGAACGCCTCGCCATGCTTAAATACGGCATACCGGATTTGCGCACCTTCTTTGAATCCGATATTCGCTGGCTAGAGCATTATGGATTCTCCGCACTGGGTAATGAATCATGAAATTCACTTTCTCCTGGCTTAAAGATTTTTTAGATACCAGTGCAACCTTATCGCTGGTGACTGACACACTTACCTCCATCGGTCTTGAAGTGGAAAGCGTCGTCGATCACACAAGCGATCTAAAATCTTTCGTCGTTGCGGAAATTATTGAAGCCGCACCCCACCCTAATGCCGACAAACTCCGTGTGTGCAAAGTCAATGACGGAACTGGCGTGCGCCAAGTAGTTTGCGGTGCGCCTAACGCGCGCGCAGGAATTAAAGTAGTGCTTGCCAAAGAAGGTGTAAAAATTCCAGCCAATGGCATGGTGATAAAAAAATCCGCCATACGAAATGTGGAAAGCAACGGTATGTTATGCTCGGCACATGAGCTCGGCATCGGTGAAGATGGTGGCGGCATTATTGAGCTGCCTTTATATGCCATCCCCGGTGAGCCGATTATTGACGTGCTTGGACTTGACGACCAAACCATCGACATAGCCATCACCCCTAACCGCGCTGATTGCTTGGGCGTGTACGGCATTGCGCGGGACTTGGCTGCAGCAGGACTTGGCACGTTAAAAAAACTTGAAGCACCAAAAATTGCACATGGTTTTAAATCTGCCATTGGAATTACGAGTCAAATTCCTGCCTGTCCATTATTTATCGGCTGTGAAATTAAAGGTGTTAAAAACGGTGCAAGCCCGGAATGGTTGCAGAATCGCTTGAAGGCTATCGGCCTACGCCCGATTTCAGTTTTAGTAGATATCACCAATTACATGACGTTTACCTATGGCCGTCCACTGCATGTGTTTGACGCCGCAAAACTCTCCGGCAATATTCATGTGCGCTACGCAAAAAACGGTGAAAAAATTGTCGCACTTAATGATAAAGAATACACACTTTCTGAAAAAATGATTGCCGTATGCGATGATAGTGGCGTCATCGGTTTAGGCGGCGTCATCGGTGGAATTTCCACCGGATGCTCGGAAACCACTACCGATGTTTTTTTAGAAGCCGCACTTTTTGATCCCGCTCATATTGCCGCAACCGGGCGAACACTTGCCATAGATAGCGACGCGCGTTACCGCTTTGAACGCGGCATTGACCCAGCTTTCACAAAGCCCGGCATTGAAATTGCTATCGCTTTGATAGTTGAGCTTTGCGGTGGGCAAGCAAGCGAATTAGTGATTGCAGGCAGCGAACTGAAATGGCAGCGCAGCGTGGAATTGTATCACAATAAAATTGAATTACTCGGTGGCGTAAAATTACCCGAAGAAGAAATAAATAAAACACTTACCGCACTCGGCTTTGTGATCAATGGCAATAAAGTTTCAGTGCCATCATGGCGCGCTGATATTGAAGGCGAAGCTGATCTGGTGGAAGAAGTGCTCCGTATCTCCGGCTATGAAAATATTCCATCGCTGGCGCTCCCCGAAGCAAAAGAAAAAGCGCCACTGGCAGGGCAGCAACGCACTTCACTTATTCGCAAGACACTGGCAACGCATGGCATCACTGAAATTTGCAGTTGGGCATTTGTTCCAGAAGCACAGGCCAAACAATTTGGTGGCAATAATGCTGCATTGAAACTTTTAAACCCTATCAGCGCTGACCTGGATACGATGCGTCCGAGCTTGTTGCCCAATTTAATCTCAGCCGTTGCGCGCAACAGCGCACGCGGATTTCCTTCACTCTCACTCTTTGAAATCGGCAATGTATTTGAGAATGTAACACCGGAAGGCCAGAAATTAATGGCAGCGGGAATCCGTTCACATGAAACTACCCCGCGCAATCATTTCAAGAATGAACGATTGGTGGATGTGTTTGATGCAAAGGCAGATTTATTTGCGCTGCTGGAAGTATGCGGCCTTAACCCTGCCAAACTCCACATCGACCGCAATGTTCCCGCATGGTATCACCCAACACGCTCAGGGCGCATATCGCTTGGTGGCAAAGTGACACTTGGGTTCTTTGGTGAAATTCATCCGCTGATTGCTTCGTCGTTTGAGATCAAAAATAAACTCGTCGGGTTTGAAGCGTTCTTAAATAACATCCCGATGCCTAAACAAAAAACCAAAGCAAAATCCTCGCTCGTGGTTTCCAATTTCCAGGCAGTGGAGCGTGACTTTGCATTTATTGCAGATGCCACTATGGCGGCTTCGGAAATTATCAAGCTTGTGGAAAATGCAGAAAAACAACTCATCCAATCCGTGAATATTTTTGATGTGTATGTCGGTAAAGGCGTAGAGGAAGGCAAAAAATCCGTCGCCATTTCCGTGACCCTGCAAGCCCCTGATCGCACGCTCACCGAAGATGAAATTCAAGCAGTCGTGCAAAAAGTTGTCAGCACGGCAGCGGCCTCTGGACTTACGCTTAGACAATAGAATTTTGTCATGCCTGCGAAAGCAGGCATCCAGTCAAAAGAAAGCTGGATGCCACATCGCTCGGTTTTCCTGTTGCTCGCAAGCTCGCAGGGAAAACCGGCGTCTGGCATGACAATGATTATTATTTAATATTACATATGCTTAGGGCTTAACGGTTTCTTAATATTTATCCTGTATATTTATTTCTATAAAATTTAAGGAATAAATAATGACCGCTAAAGCACCAAAAATTCTTTCTGAATTTACTTTGCTGCCTGAAGGCAAAAAAGCCTTGCAGAATTTTTTTGATGCAAATTTTCAGGAACTTTGTGGAATTCCAAACAAGCAAGCTGCAGAAAAAGCACAAAAAGAACTTCAAGAGTTACTTAAGAAAACGCTTCCTAAACAATTTTTGAGGAATTTGAGCAATTTACTTTCTGATAAATCTGAGTATGCGATTCTCATACATGGTTTGCCTGAAAATAATTTGGAATGGGCGGGATTAAAAGGGGTTAACGCGGAAGACACTTATAGTTACCACATAGGTAAAGCACTTTATGCAATGAAGAATGTAGCCCATATAGATACCGAGGTGCTTGTGCGAAGAGCTGGAAACGGACGAACGCCTCCTGGCTTATTAATCCATCGTGATAACTATCCTGATGCACATATGAAATTTCGTGGAGAATTTGTAATTTTCTCAAGCCCGTATAATGCGGAAAATGCAATGACTGAAATAATCCCTATGCAATATCTTATTGAAAATATCCCTGAAGATGTGCGCAAGAAAATAGAAGTAGCGGTTACAGGTAATTTTGCAGGCACTAGAAATTATTATCTTGATGAACTTCTCGATAGACTCAATACATCCAGATACTCAGAAGATCATATAAGAAAGATCGCATTAATATCAGAACCAGAAAGCCCAGAAGGTAAAGTTTTTACAGAAAAGCGGGAAAAAATTCATATTAAGAAGTCTATACAACCCGGAGATTTACTTATTATTAACGAGCGAAATATGTTTCATCATGCATATCTTGGTGATAGCGCTAATGCACTAAATCCTGAGGATATTTCAAGAATTTTTATGCATCATGCCGGAGCTCGAATAGAAAGATAAATTACTTCACCTTTAGTATATTCACATGCCCCATTTTGCGGCCCGGGCGGGTTTCGGTTTTGCCGTATAAATGCAATTTGGCATTTTTATTATCCAGATATTTTTGTGCGCCGAGCACATCATCGCCAATCAGGTTTTTCATCTCCGCGTCGCAGAAGCGTTCAGGATTGCCAAGTGGCAAGCCGCACACGGCGCGAATAGCTTGTTCAAACTGACCGGTGACGCAGGCATCCATCGTCCAGTGACCGGAGTTATGAGGGCGCGGCGCGATTTCATTGACCAGTAATTTATTATCTTTCGTCACAAACATTTCCACCGCAAGCAATCCACGCAAATCGAGCGCCTTCGCAATTTTAAGTGCAATAGCTTCTGCTTCATCTGCAAGTTTCTTGTCAACCGCAGCAGGTGCAATAGTGACATCGAGAATATGATTCTTATGAATATTCTGTACCGGCACGTAAGAAAGCGCCTCGCCGTTTTCGGAGCGCGCTACAATCACCGAAATTTCCATTTCAAAATCCACAAATGCCTCTAACACCGCCTCATCTGTTTTAAGCTGGAACCATGCATTTTCTAAATCTTTTTCAGCACGCAACGTCACCTGCCCTTTGCCGTCATAGCCAAGCTCGGTGGTTTTTAGAATCGCAGGCAAGCCGATTTCCTGCACGGCTTTTGTGAGCTCCGCAAGATTGGTAACTTTACGAAAATTCGCCGTGCCAATTCCCAGTTCATTGATAAATGTTTTCTCGCGAATGCGGTTGCGCCCGATTTTTAAGACACTGGCACTCGGACAAACCGGTTTTTTACTTTCGAGTAGTTCCAAACTCTCATGCGGGATATTTTCAAACTCGAAGGTAATCACATCTACATGCGCAGCAAAATCTGTGAGTGCCGATGCATCGTCATACTGCGCGTGCGTGGTTTTATAGGCAACGTGGGACGCGGGCGAATCTTTTTCGGGGGTAAATATATGCACCAAGTATCCAAGTTCAGAAGCCGCAGTCGCCATCATCCGGCCTAATTGCCCGCCGCCGATAATTCCAATAACTGACCCGGGCCCAATCATTTTAGATGTGCTCACTTAGGTGCCTTTTTCACTGACTTGGTTTGCTCATCACGAAACTTATTTAATTTTTTATCAATTGTAGCATCACTCAGTGCCAAAATTGAAGCTGCAAGCAATGCGGCATTCACCGCTCCCGCTTTACCGACTGCCAATGTGCCCACTGGAATTCCGGCGGGCATCTGCGCGATGGAAAGCAGACTATCGAGCCCGCCCAATGTTTTGCTCTCAACCGGCACACCTAAAACAGGTAATGTGGTCATGGAAGCAGCCATACCCGGTAAATGGGCGGCGCCACCTGCGCCTGCGATGATAACTTTCACGCCTTTCGTTTTTGCCGATTTTGCAAATTCATAGAGCCGCTCCGGTGTGCGGTGCGCTGAAATCACTTTGCTGTCATGGGCAACGCCCAATTCTTTGAGTTTGTCGGAAGCATATTTCATAGTTTCCCAGTCAGACTGGCTACCCATGATAATGACCACTTGCGGTAGTTTTGAGGAAGTTTTTTTAGCCGGTTTTTTTGTCATTTTCCCTATGCCTGCAATAAAAAAGAGGCCTTACATATCAAATTTCATGGTTCGTGTCGAATTTTCTTATGAATGGAGCAAATCGCAAAAATGGCGGAAAACTGGCGCGTTGCATAACGGCAACAACTTATCCACAATTAGTTAATAAACCGTTAACCAATCACATTTGTGTTTATATTTCATTAACCATACTATATGTAGTAGGTGAATTTTGGAAAACTTCCCGCAAAGAGGAAGTCAACAAGTGGGAAACAGTACTAATACATGTTTTGGTTATTCTGGGAACAGTTTATGAATCATGGGGATGAAGCTCAGGGCGGCTGCGCATCCGCCAGTGAGAAATCTTACGGGTCTGCATCAAAATACCGCTCTGTTTCTAAATATTCCCAAAATAAATCGCTCAGCAATATTCATTCGTCCCATCTTGCTTATTGCCGCGATGTATTTTGCATTATGGATGAATCGCTTAACTGTTCATATGCATCACAAAACTGTGAATCGATTACCGGGGTATCTTCCGAAGAATGCCTCGGTGAAGGCATTAAAGAGCGCATTGCCCCAGATCATCTTGAAAAGATAATACATTATCTCCACGCAACAGATACCGGCAAGAATCCTGTGCTTTTTCAGATAAAACACGAGGACGGAAAATGGCGCTGGTGTGAGATGCAACTGGTTGAAACGGAACAGGATAAATATAGCGGCGATATTCAATATAAATGCGTGCTGCGTAATTCGACTGAACTCGTCACCACCAAAAGCCAGCTGGAAAAAGCACGACTGGAAGCGGATCTCGCTAATAAATCGCGTTCCGAATTCCTTGCCAATATGAGCCATGAATTACGCACTCCCCTCAATGCCATACTTGGCTTTGCTCAGATGATGGAGACGGGGACGTTTGGAGCTATTAAACAGCCTAAATATAATGATTACATAGAAAATATTCAGGAAAGCGGTCATACGCTGCTTTCCAAAGTAAATGACCTGCTGGACATCGCCAATATAGATTCGGGGCGTATGGAACTCAATGAGTCACCCGCAGACCTAACACAGCTTATCCGCCAAGCCATAGAATTTCACTCACACCATGCATTCTCTAATGAGGTAAAAATACGCGAAACTTTACCAGCAACCCCTATGTCAGTCCGTGTTGACAGGATACGCATGTTGCAGGTGTTAACCAATGTGCTTTCGAACGCCATACGCTTCAGCAATAAAGGCGGAATCGTTGAGATATATTGCAAGACACGCAAAGACGGCGGCATAAATATCGTGGTAGAAGATAATGGCGACGGCATTCACGCCGGGCACTTGCAAAATATTCTTTCGGCTTTCCGCCAGACTAACAGCTTTTTCGCCCGCAGCCGCGATTGCGTAGGGCTCGGACTGGCGCTTTCTAAGGAAATTGTAAAACTTCATCAGGGTAAAATCGATATCATCAGCAAGGCTGGTGAAGGAACCACACTGACGATCCATTTACCCAAAGAGCGCACTGTGAAGAAACCCGTTGCAAAAAGATCGAAAAAACTTGAACGAATGGATGAATGCCTCGTAAATTAGAGGCATGAATGAACCCCGCAATATTATCCTGAAGAATCTGCTGCTGCTCGCCCCGTTTGATGGCTGGAGTGATTATGCACTCAAAGAAGCAGCCAAAAAATCTGGGCTTGATACACTGGCATTAAAAAAAGCTTTTCCTGGTGGTGTTAAAGAATGCCTCGATTTTTTCTTTGCAGAAGAAGATAGAATCTTAGCAGAACACTTGCCGGCGGAATCGCTTGCGAAAATGCGTATGCCTGATCGCATAGAAACATTGATATTAAAACGTCTGGAAAGTTTATTGCCAAAACGCGAAGCGTTACGAGGGGCACTGGCCATCTATGCTATGCCGTGGAATGCGGCTAGCTCTTATAAAGCGCTTTATCGCACCGTGGATTTAATGTGGAAATTGGCCGGTGATAAATCAACTGATTTTAGTTTTTACACTAAGCGTATGACGCTTGCCGGGCTGTACTCCAGTACCCTGCTCTTCTGGCTTAACGACGAATCGGAAGGTCATAAAGAAACCGGGGAATTTATAAAACGCCGCCTCGTTAATATTGCTGACTTCGGAAAATTCAAAAAAGAACTGCTCAGCAAATTCAGTCAAAAATAAATTATGCTGAAACTGTCTCACGAATTTACATCACCCAATTTTAGCAGCCGCAATGACCTTCCTATATCCATGATTGTGATGCATTACACCGGCATGAAAACCGCACGTGAGGCGCTGGAGCGACTATGTGCACCCGCAGCTCAAGTCAGCGCACATTACGTGGTGGATGAACACGGAACCATCTATCAGCTGGTAGAAGAAAAAAATTGCGCTTGGCATGCGGGTCTCAGTTATTGGCGCGGGCACAAGAACGTAAACAACATTTCCATCGGCATTGAAATTGTAAATCCCGGCCATGAATTTGGCTACCGCCCCTTTCCTGAAATCCAGATGGAATCAGTGGCATCACTCAGCCTTGATATACTTTCGCGCCATAAAATCCCTGCGCACAATATCGTCGCACATTCTGATGTAGCGCCCATGCGCAAAGAAGATCCGGGTGAGTTGTTTGACTGGCGATTGCTGGCAGACAAAGGAATTGGGATATGCCCTGTAATAAAAACTCCATCTCAATCTCTCAGAACACTATCTTCCGTGCAAAAATCACTGGCGGAATATGGCTATGACATTCCGCAAACCAGTATACTGGATGAACCAACCGAGAAAACTATCATTGCTTTCCAACGCCATTTTCGGCAAGCTGACTTAAGCGGAAAATGGGACACCGAATGCGACCAGATACTTACGCAACTGACGGATAAATAAATGTTACAAAACTTTCTTTCCGAGAATTCTCTAAAGCTAAATACCCCACAAACTGCGGAACATTATCAGGGTGCAGAGGGCTTCCCGCATATCATGATTGATAATTTTTTGAATGCAGAAACGGCAGAAGCAGCATTAAAGAATTTTCCGGCGGTCGGGGATTCCACCTGGATAAACTACCTGCATTATAACGAGAAAAAATACGGGTTGAACAAACGCGAAGCATTACCACCTACCCTCCTTGCGCTAATTGATAAATTAAACAGTCCGGAATTTATTGCGTATCTTTCAGAGATAACCGGTATTAAAAATCTTATTGCCGATCCTATGCTTGAAGGTGGTGGATTACACCAAATACCGCCGGGCGGATTTTTAAATCTTCACGCAGATTTTACCGCTCACCCGCATCACCGTTTCTGGCGTCGCCGCATAAATTTACTGATTTATCTTAACAAGAATTGGCTTGAAGAATATGGCGGCAATCTCGAATTATGGACACGTGATATGAAACGTATGTTTCGTAAAATACCGCCACTTTTTAATCGTTGCGTCATATTCAATACCGATAAAGATACATTTCACGGTCACCCTGATCCGCTTAAATGCCCGGAAGACATGACACGTAAATCCATCGCGCTCTATTATTTTACTGAAGAAGAAAGCCTCCCGCTTAAAAAAGCTACTAATTATCAGGCACGTCCCCATGAAGGAATGTTAAAATCTGTACTTATCCTACTGGATAAAAAGGCACTTTCAGTTTACAACTGGCTTAAGGGAGTGCTTAATATTGATGATGCATTGGTAAGCAAAATCCTTAAATTCCTCTCTGGTGGTAAAAAATAGGCGTGCATTTGGCGCTCTGCCTGTCTATAACCCCCTTACCAGATGGCCGGATGGTTGCCCGTCTTCGCTCCTTACGTAGCTACGCCGTGGTGAACCCGCATAGGGCTCGCCGCGCCAAAGCACCGTCAGGTGCGAAGGCGGGAGGAAAGTCCGGGCTTCACGGAAAACGGTGGCGGGTAACGCCCGCCGGGGGCAACCTCAGGGAAAGTGCCACAGAAAATATACCGCCTTGTTGCTGCTTGCAGCAGTTCGGTAAGGGTGAAAAGGTGCGGTAAGAGCGCACCGCATTTCCGGTAACGGAAGTGGCAGGGAAAACCCCACCGGAAGCAAGACCAAATAGGGGCTGCGTGTTGGATTCGTCCGACGGTTATTTCCGAAGCTAGCAGCTCGGGTAGGTTGCATGAGGTAATTGGTAACAATTATCCTAGATGAATGACCATCTCCGCCCGCAAGGGTGAAAGACAAAACCCGGCTTACAGGCCATCTGGTAATAAATTTTAAGGGGGCGAGGAGTCGCCCCCATTCCGTTCCCCCTCTAAAGGGGTCGCCTGCCTGCGCGAAGCCGAAGCTGCTTCGCTTCGGCGTAGGCAGGTCGTATAGAACTCCTCCACTTGGATTATTCGAGAATTATGCTTGTATTTTTGACGCGCTTTGCTATTTTGCGCGGCCTCTTCAAGGTATACGCACCCATAGCTCAGCTGGATAGAGCATCAGACTACGAATCTGGAGGTCGGGAGTTCGAATCTCTCTGGGTGCGCCATTAACTCCGTAAAATCAGCCTACTGACGGGAATACCCATCTCTGGGTCTTTGTTTCTGGTTATCTGCAGTGGCTTTGTTTTCATTCAAACGTTTCTCTATCTCTGAGATACTAATTGAATCGCCATCACCCACTCTAATGATACCTGAGGCTTTAAGCCCATTGATACATTTCATAACATCAGGATTCGTATATTCTATTCCTTCAATTCTACCATTATGATTACGATCGCCTTTTGTTAAGGTGTTAATAATATCTGCATTTCTTTTTTCAACATCATTTACATAAACAACGGTCTTGGGCCTAAAGTAACTGTCAATTTGCTGATCTGGTATGATGTCATGGGGATTGCCGTCTGCATCATATATTACAAAATTAGGTATATTTCCCCTAGCTAACCCCATGGGATTTAGAAATGTACCATCCACGCGATCTAATATGACTATCGGCTTACCATTTAGCGATAAGGTTACCTCCCCACCATTCTGAGTATAGTTGAATACACCTGCTAAATCGCCTCTGGTTCCATCAATAGCAATGTTCAGCTTGGTCAGATCGTTTGCATGTATCGGTAACTTTAGGGGATGCGACCAACTGTTCACATTATGGCATTGTATCTCATTATCTGTTTCCAGATAATCGCCTTTATCATCTATCGTGTTGATTCCAATAATTTTACCAGCTGATGCCCTGGCCGTTGCACCATCAGCAACAAAAACATGATAAGGGTATTTTGTGCTAGTTGATGTTGCTTTTGCTTCTACCGATTGATCCTCTTCTATTGCGCCTTTTCCCTGTTTTACGAGGTTTGTCTCACCAACAGCCTTACCATCTATCTTTAATAAGTGAGAGGCTATATCATCATTGGTAAAGCCATCTTTTGCTAAGTCAGATTTTAACGCATTCTCTACCGTTTTCTCGCGATCTAGGGAAAGCTTATAATTTGCAACGGTATCCCGGTGGTTTTTACTAGTCGGACTGGAATGACCTATCAAGGTGACATCACCGCCGTTTTCGATCGTCTGTTCTACAAAATTTTTTAAATTCCCATACTCTTCTTTATTTATAATCGATGCAAAACTAGATTGTCCTATAGGGAATTTTAGTAAATGTGTTTCATTTTTTACTTCGGTTCTTTTAGGATTGAGAAAATTAATAACATTTCCTTTTGGGTCAAGCTGACTGATATCCGCGTAGCAATAAGCTATACAATTATATATTGAGTTATTCTTTAACGGCTCCTCTGAAACACTCAGATAATGGTAAGGTTTGCTCTCATCGAATATTTTTCTGTCTTCTGGAGCGGTTTTGTCTATATGGACTTTGTCCAAATTAAAATAATTATTCACATTTGCTGCTGGCGCCACTGTATTTGTCGAACGAGAAAAATGTTGATCGGCAGCATTAACTATAGCTTGAGCACTCGCTAATGCAGGCGCTCCGATAGTTGCACCAATACCCAAAAGCAATTTTAACTTATCAAAAACCCCAGCCATATATTCCCAAGCCAACAGTTAACGCGTTAACCATTATAACGCATTTATATGACAATTATATGACATATTCGTTAACTATTTATGAATATTGTGGTTTTTCTGAAAAATAACGCGTTTTATTTAAAATAATTATATTAAGTAAATTCAGTATGATATTATGATAATACTAGGTTTTTATGATTCCAATTGGCTTCTGCAGGGCAAATCCGGGAAAAATACTGTTAATATTTGAATGATTAAACTGTGCATTTATGATTTCGCTGAGAACGGCGCGGTAATCGGTGGTCACAGCGAGATCTACCTGATTATCCAGATTCTCATTGGCAAGCCCCGGCCATTTTCCATAAATATTACCGCCATTTATATGTCCGCCTAGAACCATCATCACATTTCCATGGCCATGATCAGTTCCGCCACTGTCATTGCTTTTTAACCTCCGCCCAAATTCACTCATCACTACAATGGTAAGACGATCATGGTATTTTTCCATATCATCCCAGAACGCACCTATGGAGCGCGACAATCCATCGACAAGATTTGGAAAACGTCCACCCTGCCCAACATGCGTATCCCAACCACCAAAATCAGCAGTGGCATATTGTACGCCAACATCCATTTTTATAAGCTGGGCCAATGTCGCAAGCGAATTACTCAATTCTTTGGCATAGTAATCGGTGGGATATGTCACACCGGCAGTTGGCGTGTAATCAAGAATCTTGCCAGTAGCATCATGCGGTATTTTACCTGCCAGAACATCAATCAACTCCAGCGTATGCATTCCGTTTAGAGAAATAGCAGAATTATTATTCTGATATGCCTGCTTAATCAAAGTTTCCTGAATGGCCTTATAACGCGGATTGCCTTTGAGTTGAATTTTTCTGACATTAGGTATTGCAATCGCTTCTGAACAAGCCAAAAGCGATATCGGCAAAGTGTTAGCGACGGAAACCACCGGCAAAGTAGAATTAAGCGATCCGGCAGTTAACCTGCTAATCCAACCAGACGGCGTATTTTTGTTGTCCGGCGTACCGCGTTCCATGTAGTCAATCGCCTCAAAATGGCTACGTGTACCATTTGTAAGACCGCACGCATGCACAATAGCCAAGTTTTTCTTATCATATAATTCTTTGAGTTTTCCGGCTTTGAAATGAAAACGAAAATCAGAATCTGCGAAGGAATTAGCCAGTTGCAAGCCTGAATTATCGCCAGTGCGCTCAACACGGCTTTCGGGTTTTCGCTCGGTCACATAAATCGGATCGGCAGTGGGACCAACCAGATTTAGCCCGTCACAACCACCGCGCAGGAATATGGTAAGTAGGATATTTGAATTCGAATCTGTGATAATTGCCATACTTATCTGACCTGAAAATCCGGCAACATGGCAACCACCATGACCATTTGTTGTACAGATGCATTTACATCTTTGTTTGTCATATCGGGAACAAAATTTCTGTCTATAGGGTTTGGCATATATTGCATCAATGCGTAGAGCAAATTCTCATCGGGATCTTTATTTATCAGACGCTTTACCCAATAGGTTATTATCTCTCCTGAACTTCTTATATCCTTAGGAGTTTGCACAGCAATATCAAAATTCACACCTTTTATTTCACCGCCTATTAACGCAGCTATGATGTTCCACGAGCCAAGCGTGCTGTTGGTATTAAGCCAGTATTGCGCAATATCGGGATGACCGGTAGGCGTTGGCCAGGCAAATTGCTTGTAGCCGGTATCGGCAACCAAATTGAAGAGGTTTTCATTTGGCATAAAATCAGCGCCAGTCATGCGCAAGAACGATGTAACATAGTCAAACGGACGTTTTACCTTATCATCTTCTTTCACAAATTCGTGCGAAAGAAGGATGGTTTTCAGTACATATTTTATCTGATCAGGATGATTCGCATATTTTATCCATGTAATAGCCGCTTTTTTAACAAGCTCCGCAGGCGGCTCGTCACTCACAAACCGGCGGCATAATTTTGAGCATAGATTAAGCGCAGTTCCATGATGGGCAGCCAGCAAATCAAGAACTTCCCGACCATCTGCCATCGGCGGAGAATTGGGATCAAATTCAGTGCCCAATACGCGCTTCTGATAATTATCATGCCAGCCATCAAAGTAGGTAAATTTACCGGTAGAGGGGAATATCGTACCCTTACCCGTGTTTGAGCCATCCTCTATTGTCCAGCCGGTAAAAGACCTCGCTGCCTCATACACATCCTGATCTATATAACCTATCGGATGACCTTTCACCGCGCCCGGAACTTCGCGCCAGCGGTTATAAAGATTATTATAGTAATTATCCGCGCCGAGCGTATGCAATTCAAACAACTCACGTGCGTAATTTTCATTCGCTGGGCTCGCTTTGCTTTTTGCATTATTCAGGTAGAAAAGCATTGCCGTGCTCTGAGCAATATCCTCAAGGAAAATCCGGAAATTACCAAAACAATTCTTGCGCATGATGGCATCGTAAATAGGAAATACCGCAGCGATATGGGGATCTCCAAAAGCATTCACATTAAAGTGATTATGCCAGAATTCCACCATCACCTCACGTAGCTGCCACTCACTGTAAACTGCGCGTATCCATGTTGCAGCACGCACTTCCTGTGCAGGGCGATTCTGTTCGTTACCATTTATTTTCTTATTATCGGTAAGCCTCCACAAAGTGTCTATAGGTGCATTGAGGGCAAGAAGAGGTCTATCTTCTTTCACTGCCGGATAATTATCTTCCGGCTTGTCACCGGGCTTCATTTCTTTGGCTTTATATTCAATATGAAGGACTGCTTTTGTAATCCGCTCATTGCTTATGGCATCCTTACTGTCGTCAGGATTGAGTTGCCACTCCAGATATTTTTTTAGTCCCATGTCTATCAAGCGCTGCTTTTCGGCGGGCGTCGCCCCAAAACTTATGCGATTCAGTATGGAAAAGGCGGAATTGGTATAATCTATTTTTACTTCTGCGGTGCGATGCGCTTTACTCAGTTTTGCAATCGCAGGATTGGCTATAAGCCCTATACTGCTTACGCTTCCGAATATAAATTGTCTTCTGGTTAACTCCATAAAACAATAAACTCAATGAACATATTAAGGATTGATTCTGCGGACTCACGTTACACGCCCGAAACTAAATAATCAATGCGATTCGGGCTGTACAAGGCCTCATTTTGGCTGTATTCCTGCAAAATGTTTTCCATACAAGATGCACTCCCCGAGCTTGTGAATATCGCCCGCGAAGCTGGCGAATTAATCATGACGCATTACCAAAATAATGAAGAAATATATCGCAAGCTCGACGCCTCGCCCGTCACGGAAGCAGATCGCGCCGCTGACCGTTTTATAGTAGAAAAAATAAAAACTATTTCTGAGGAATATCCAATTGTCTCGGAAGAAGGCAATAAACCAGATGTTTCCCGAGCTTCCGTCTTCTGGCTTATTGATCCACTGGATGGCACAAAAAGTTTTATTCGCGGCAGCGGTTATTTCACCGTTAACATAGGGTTAATAGAAAATAATGTTCCCATACTCGGCATCATATACGATCCTGTTAGCAAAACTATGTACTGGGGGACAGAAAAAGGAGCGTTCCGTGAACATAATGGGGTTATTAACCCCATACATGTGCGCAAAAAACATACGTCTCAGACTGCATTTGTGAGCCATACCCATACCAATAAGGCAACCGAAGAATATCTTACCAAAAATGAAATCACTGAGCGCACACCTTGCGCAAGTTCCATAAAATTCTGTTTTCTTGCGGAAGGCAAGGCCGATATTTATCCGCGCTTTGGCCCCACTATGGAATGGGATACCGCCGCTGGTCATGCCATACTGGGTGCTGCTGGTGGGAGCGTAACTAAGCCCGATGGGAGTCCGTTTTTATATGGCAAGGAAAACTTCCTGAATGGAAATTTCCTGGCAAAAGGTTACTGATTCAAAATTTATTTCTTAAGCAGACTTGAGAATTTTGATTTTAGTAAAGAATCGGCCACATCGGCATTGCTGTCCACTTCTTGTTTGCCAAAATAAGCAGCAAACTCTTTAAATTGGCGCAAGAGATCGGAATTACTGCCCTCAATAATAGTCCTGCCATTGTTTTCAGCAGCGATAACACTCTTGGTATCATTGCTGAAATGTGCAGTAAAAGGCAAGCCACACACACGTTCAAAATCAGTTTCCCTGACCGCTTCCTTGAATTTTGAACCACTACGGTTAGCAACAAGCGATATTTGATTATTTCGGATGCCCACACTGCGCCACGCCGCAAGCAATCGCGATGAGTGGGTTATAGAACGCAACCATAACTGTGCAACCATAACCGCATGATTAGACTGGGTCAAAGCGGACGACACGAGTGGTGTCCAGATATGTGGCAGATCGAGCACCACAAAATCATAGTCATTTTTAAGTGTAGTAATGAGATTGTACACCAATTCCTCTTCAACGTGAGGAATATTATGCAAACCATTAGGAGCAGCAATGATTTTAAGTCGGCTGTTTTTATAAGATACGATCATACGTTCTATCAGCGTAGAATCTATGCCCCGATCAGGATTATCAAACAGTTCTTTAATGCCAAATGGCGTGGTCAAATCGAGATTCTTTGCTACCATCCCAAACTGATAATCCATATCTACAAGTACAACCGATTTACGGTGTTCAGTAGCAAGTGCATATGCCGTGTTTAACGCTACAGTGCTCGCGCCGTCACCTGACGCTGCGCTCATAAATGCAAGTACTTTTCCATTACCTTTAACAGCGTTGCTTACCGTTATATTTTTTGAATAGAGCGCTGCTCTTACATCGGCAATCTTGGCCGGTTTGGTAAAATATTCACTGACCCCGCGCGCGCGTAATTCGCGGTAAAAACTTACATCGTTTACTGTGCCAATGACAACAACCCGTGTTCCGACCTCACAATATTCCGCTATAGTGTCTATCTCAGGTAAAATATCATGCTGGCGCTCGCCAATATCGATAATAAGATACCGTGGTGGCTCACTGCGGGACGAAATAGCCATAACCGCATCAAGCGGACTGCCTATAATTATATCGGCATTAATTCCGTTATGGGTGTCTGCAACCTGCATAGCAAATTCTCGCTCACTTTCATGAGCTATAATTGCCATTACTGGACTTTGAATACTCATTTGGAAACAACTTTCATCACAAACGAAACATTGTTCTATTATCTAGAACCGCCGCCGCCGCTAGTGCCGACTGTGGTGCCACTAACGCCTGAGCTATTGGAAACCTCAGAACTAAAGTTAGTATCAGGCACAACCGGTGTTTTATAATTAGTCATAGCTTGCAACGGTTTGGTTGCGTCTGTTGGCCCCATAATAGCAGGGCTGGTGAACTGACGTTTATCGCTCACCATCTGGACCATATTTACCGCCGTTGAACAGCCAAACGTTGGATAATTAAGATTATACGGGTTATTCAGCCTATCAATGTATCTGTTTTCGCAATCACGTGCCAGTACACGCTCATAAATGAAGGAGGCATTATTAGCGGTAGATGAGGTATATTTAACCGGTATACCAAACTGATGAACAACGGTTTGCACTTCTTTGCACAATGGATCGCCGTCCGCGCAATTAAGTTCAGCTCGCGTAGGCTGTTCCTGATTTACCAGGCTTATTATATCCTGTACGGAGGCCGGTGATTCTATTTTTACATTTACCACCTCGGATGAAAAATCAAGAAGACTTTCAGGTTCGCCACGATTGAAATAAGCTTCCTTTGGTATAGTAGCGCAAGCAACCAGAACCCCACTAACGATAGATATATACAAAATTTTCTTTATCATAACTTCATAACCCATTGTGACCTATATTTTAAGCTTTAGTCAGTAATAAAACCAAGTGGACCTTCTAAAGTTGGCGACTGCGCCTGATGGTACTCGTTGCCAGACATGGAAACAAGTGAGCCATAAAAGAACTGCTCCATCGTGCTCGCAGGACGGAAATCGTCAGAAGGTAAGCGTACATCGCTGTTTTTCAATGGATCAACCAGATACGGGGTAACCGATATGACCAATTCCGTTTCGTTACGCTGATAAGCAGTACTGCGCAGTAACGCACCCAATATTGGTATTTCGGATGCACCAGGAATCTGACTGATATTGGAATTAAGCCTGTCACTCATAAGCCCTGCAATCATAAAGCTTTCGCCTGGCGCTAATTCAACGGTCGTTTTTGCTCGACGAGTTATAAGCGCAGGAGTAGTTCCAGTCTGTATTTGACCGGATTCATCTATCTCGGATACTTCCGGCTCTACCACTATTCGAATACGATCATCAGATAATACATAAGGTACAAACTGTACGGATACACCATACGGTTGGAACTGAACTGTGTTAACCGCAGTACCTCCACCTATCTGAGGAACTGTAATAGGAAATTGACCACCAGCTAGAAACTCTGCTTTTTCTCCAGACATAGCCACAAGATCTGGTTCGGCAAGAAGCTTTAACAATCCTTGTGTTTCCAATGCTTCTAAAGCACCCGTAAGACTCAACCCATTACTGGTTGCAGTACCAAACAATAATCCTGCACTGCTGGGGGTTGTTCTTGTAAGGAAATTCGTGGAACCCGTGTCAAAAGAACCAATAGAGTCCCCGGTAGCAAAATTAACCTTACCATTACCACCAAACGTAGTCAGACTCACGCCAAGATTTTTCATGGCATTACGCTGAATTTCACCCACTCTCACACGTAGCATAACTTGCTGACCAGTAGATATTTTAAGCAAATTCAACACGCTTTCAGCTCCAGTAGCTCCACCACCAGAAGCAGCGGAAGCGCCACCGCCACCCGTTGGCGCCGCAGAAGCCCCACCACTAGATGCACCCGCACCAGAAGCATCAGATGGCTGATTTATAAATTTATTTACAATGCTTAATGCCTTGTCTGCAGTCGCCGCATCACTCACCTCACCACTTATCGCTATGCTGGTATTTACAAGTCCAACTGCAATCCGTTCATGAGGAAGATATGTGTGCAAAGCCTTGCGTATTGCCGGCAAATCATAGCCCACCACCACATCAAACTGGCGAATAATTTTATTATCTTTATCAAACAATTTGGCGTTGGTACGTCCGATTTTCTTACCTATAAAGATGACACGCTTAGAACCAATTACATGAACGTCGGCAATATCGGGATCCGCTATAACCACTTCAGCAATATCACGGGGAACGACGACGAGCTCGGAACGACTTTTAGGAACAAAAACGCCCCCCACATCACCATTTGCGTTATCCTTAGCAACAGCCTCAGAAACATTTATTGAGCACAACAGCCCTACACAAAAGGCAGCTGCATACATATATTTATATACCGGCATTTTAGTGCATTTTCCTATGTTAACTATCATGGGTGCGATACCTCCACAGATTCAGACTGAATGCCTCGCACAATAATAACCGAGCCTCCAGAACTATCCGGGGGGGCATTTTCTGTATAATGCGACAGATCCAGAACGGTGGTAGGATGAGGAACCGGCTCGCCATTTTTATCTTTAAGAGAGCGTAGCGCAAGAGACAGACGTCCATTGCCGTTTTCCGCTAAGCGAATTTTCTGCGCAGCATCCGTGGTCACTTCTAAAGATACACTGGACGGAACTAAAGGAGCATCACCGCCATGTGCAGTGCTTTTTTGGTTAACAGCCATCACCTTTACATCGGGAACAAGCACTTCAGTTACTGGTGATTTTTTATCAGCCGGATTTCCGCCGGAAGCAGGAGTTGCGTTTGCAGAGCTTCCCGTAGCCTGCGCCTGCTGGGGTGCACCCGCAACTACGTTACCAGGAATCGGGTTATTTAAAACATTCAAAGAAACATCGTGTGTAATAATAATGTCCACATGATCTCCCGGAAACACAAATCCACCTGCACCACTCACCCCATCAACCGCAACGGTAATGAGACGCATACCCTCTCCAAGAGAAGCAGCAAGGAAGCTCGGATCTTTGTCATTAGCAAGCTTGTTCATGATAATCGGCTCACCTTTTTGGAAGGGAGTACGCGCGATCATCTTCAAGACTTCTGGCGGCTTACCTGGCTCAGACAAGATCATGTCTGGCAGTAGAAGATGACGGGGCCATGGTTGGATATCAAGCATATCCTGGGTAATAATCGTTCCGATAGGTATGTCTTGTTTTGCAGTATATACATCCACAGTGGGAATTTTTTCTACTACCACCTTTGGCTCAACGACCGGAAGTGGCTGATCCTTCGCCACTGGAGCAGATGAGGTAAAGTGCATTGTGATAAAAAAAGCAACGGCAGCGAGTAAAATCGCAACAAACATAATTATTAGACGCATATTTTATAGCCCCACCCTATTTTCTTACAGCACCAGATATACTGACTCTCAGATACTTGCTATATTAATTGGCACTAACATTCAAACTAAAAAAGCATGTTGTTGCAAAAAAAATGCACACTGCGACATAAAAGCTTATCAATCAGCAAGGTTTCTCTTAGGTATTGCTAGGTATAAAGACTACAATTTAAGATCGCTTTCATATCCATTCAGCCTAATGCAGTATCCTAAAATTAGGTTTAAATTGCCTTTAATATAATACAGAGTATATTGCCGGGGTAAAAACGATTATTAAGATATAATGAGCCCTGCACCCGCACATTTCAAAAATTCCCCACGCTTTCAGGTGTGGTTCTGGCCTGTTGGCATTATTTTGTTTTTTGGCTTCCTTGCACTCATAAAAAGCATCTTACTTCCTTTTGTCGTAGGCATGCTCGCCGCTTATTTCCTTGATCCTGCAGTGCGCAAGCTCAGAGAACTACACTGGTCACGCTCCCTGTCCGCCGCCGTCATTACCATATCATTTTTTGCACTTGCTATTATATTATGCGTTATCCTGGTGCCTTTAATCAGTCACCAGCTGAACATGCTCCTGCAGAACTTGCCGGACTATATACGCGGACTTCAGGACAAATATAGCGACGATGTAAATGACTATATATCCCGTTTAAGTCCCGAGCAGTCCGGCGCAATCAAAGATGCTGTCAGCAATTTCAGTGGAACCATAGCAGGCTTTGTAGGAAAATTATTCTCGGATATTCTGCAATCCGGCCTTGCACTGCTCAATATATTGTCACTTATATTTATCACACCGGTAGTTGCATTCTATCTGCTGCGTGACTGGGATAAATTGGTACAACGCCTTAATAAACTGCTTCCGCGTAAAAATGCCCGAGTAATTCGCCAGCAATTGCTTGCAATAGACCGCACCCTTTCCGGCTTTATCCGTGGACAGACGAATGTATGCCTCATTATGGCGTGTTATTATAGTTTAGTGCTTTCGGCATTTGGGCTTAATTTTGCCTTGGGTCTTGGTATGCTTACCGGGTTTCTTTTATTTATCCCGTTTGTGGGTATTGCAACTTGTTTTGTACTGAGTGTCACAGTCGGGCTTTTCCAGTTTGGCGCAAATATACATTTGTTACTGATAGTGCTGACCTATATGGTGGGTATGTCACTGGAAAGCGGGCTTATTACTCCTCGTCTGGTAGGTAGCAAAGTGGGGCTGCATCCTCTATGGATTATTTTTGGCATGCTTTCAGGTGCAGCGCTTTTTGGCTTTGTTGGCGTGCTGATTTCGGTACCAGTTACTGCCGTCATCGGTGTGCTGGTACGCTTTGCAATAGCACAATATATGAAAAGCACGCTCTATTTAGATAAGCCTAAATAATCATGCCCCAGCTTATATTTAATTGGCAAGCGCAACCTAGCTATGCTCCTGAAGATTTTATAATCTCGGATGCCAATGCAGAAGCGGTTAATTTTATTGATAGCTGGCCTTCCGCTAATTCTGCAGGTAGCAAAATTGCAATTTTAACAGGGCCGGAAGCAAGTGGTAAAACCCACCTCTGCTATCGCTGGCTCGCCAGAGTTAAAGGGGTTATATTGGATGAATCTGCAATCGGCACAGCTCCTTCCGAAAAGATATGGCCAAATAAAGCTTCGGCAGTACTGGAAAATATTCAACATATAAAAGATGAGTCGGCACTATTTCACCTGTTGCGCCATGCGGAGACCTCCGGTGCATCTTTGCTACTTACCTCTACCCTGCCCGCCAAAGAACTTGCATTTGCCTTACCAGATTTGCGCTCGCGCCTGCTTGCGCTACCCACTGCCCATATAAATCCGCCGGATGAATTGCTGCTGCGTGTGTTCCTGTCCAAAGGCTTTACCGACCGCCAACTCAGAGTAAACGATGAAATACTGGATTATATTATAAAGAGAATTGAGCGTTCCTTCGCCGCAGCGCGTGATATTACAGAAAAAATAGAGCGCGTAAGTCTTGAAAATAAAAGAGAAATTACCATTCCTTTTATCAAAAAATTGCTCGACTAGTTATCCAGGGCAAATAGCATAAACCTGCTAATTTCCGCTGCACCTATAAATTTCTTCCCTTTTAGGGTTTTTCTGTTACTGTAGTTGGCGTTCGTGCCTTAAACTTCGGTTTAAAGTCATGCGCAATGAATAATGCGGTCGCTTCTTGACTTGCAGAATTGGTAGCCGGAAGCCCGCTTTCTGCCTCTATAATCTGCACTGACGACAAACGCCAGCATTGTTTGTTATCATTGTTTAATTATTAGAGGTTTTTTATTATGGCTACAGGTATCGTTAAATGGTTCAACACCATAAAAGGTTACGGCTTTGTTCAACCAGAAGATGGTTCTAAAGACGTATTCGTTCATATTTCTGCTGTGCAGAAAGCCGGCCTTCGCACTTTGATGGAAGGTCAGCGTGTTGAATTCGAAATTGCTATGGAAAAAGGCAAATCTTCGGCTGTAAATCTTAAAGTTGCTTAAGACTTTACACTAAATTTCTCATTTTTTGCCTTTTGGCATAGTGTTTAATTTACGATCGACTCAAAGAGGCGTTGATTTATTTCAGCGCCTCTTTTTTTTATCAGATAACCTTACTACCAATATCCCTACGACAAAAGCCTTCCGGCCAGTCGATGCTATCCACAGCTTTATAGGCAAGGGCTTGCGCGTCTTTAATGGTGGCTCCAAGCGCTGTCACCCCAAGCACTCTGCCGCCGGTCGCAATTATGTTACCGTCCTTCATTTCGGTTCCAGCGTGGAAGATTTTGACGTTTGCAAGCATGGAGGCTTTGTCTAATCCCTTAATTATACTGCCTTTTTTGTAATCTCCTGGGTAGCCCTTTGCTGCCATCACCACGCATAAAGCAGCTTCTTTTTTAAATTTAATCTCCACCTTTTTAAGGCCGCCGCGCGCGCAAGCGAGTAATGCTGGCACTAAATCTGATTCTAAGCGCATCATGAGCGATTGTGTTTCAGGGTCGCCAAAACGCACATTATATTCAATGAGCTTAGGGCCCGTTTTGGTAATCATGAGCCCAGCGAACAACACGCCCTTAAATGGCATTTTTTCGGTGGCCATTGCGTTTACCGTCGGCAATATGATTTCATCCATTACGCGTTTACGCAACGCATCGCTCATAATCGGTGCTGGAGCATACGTTCCCATGCCGCCCGTATTGGGGCCGGTATCGCCATCGCCTACACGCTTGTGATCCTGTGCTGAGCCAAATTCGATTGCCTCCGTGCCATCGGTCAACGCAAAGAAGCTCACTTCTTCGCCTTCCATAAATTCTTCAATGACCACGGTTGCCCCTGCGGAGCCAAATTTTCCGCCCATAATCTCGCGCACAGCGGCTAACGCTTCGGCTTCTGTCATCGCCACTACTACGCCTTTGCCTGCCGCAAGTCCGTCGGCTTTAATCACTATGGGAGCGCCTTTTTTCTTGATGTAATCGAGCGCCAAATCCATTTCGTCAAAACACTCGTAAGCGGCAGTCGGTATATTATATTTGCGGCAAAGATTCTTGGTAAAACCTTTGGAGCCTTCAAGCTGCGCTGCCTTCGCCGAAGGACCAAACACGGCTATATTATTGGCGTTTAGTGTATCAGTAAGGCCATCCACCAGCGGTGTTTCCGGCCCAATCACCACAAAATCAATTGCTTCTTTTTTGCAGAATTTTACCAAGTCCTCCTGTGAACCGAGCGCTACATTAGTTACATCTTGTGAAATACCGCCATTACCCGGCGCGCAAAATACGTGTGTCACGAGCGGCGATTGCTTGATACGCCATGCAAGCGCGTGTTCCCTGCCGCCTGCGCCAATAATTAAAATTTTCATTTCGGTGTTTCCCAGTGTTTCCTGTTGCAACAGCAATTTGTTTCCCTATATACATAAGCCATGAACAAAAAACTAATAATAAATTGCGCTTCCGGCATTCTTTTGCTGGGCTTGCTTTCCGCATGCGGGTTGTTTTCAGGCGGCAAAGCCGATGCCCCGGTGAATTCCAATTTAGAGCTTAAGGAAAGCCGCGGAAGTGTGACGAATGGCGGCGGATTGCTCTCTCTCGGCGGCTCCGATAAAACCGCGAGTGTAGGGCTCGGTGTAAACAGCTTCTTATGGCGCGCGACAC
>JABDCC010000006.1:68988-69155 GCA_013288335.1 Alphaproteobacteria bacterium | reverse complement strand
TGACCATAATTTTGTCGGTGGTGGAGAAGTGAGGCTTAATAAAGTCGCCAATTGTTCGGATTTTGATTTGGATTTATCCGGATTATAAAAAATCCTGCGGTTTTTTGTGCATAATAATAAGCTCAAGGCCGAGCCGCGTAAATCGACAACTATGTTCCATTTTTTAT
>JABDCC010000006.1:0-68978 GCA_013288335.1 Alphaproteobacteria bacterium | reverse complement strand
ATACGCTCGCCTTCTACATCACAGATATGAAATTTTATTCCATACATTCAGCCAAAGCGTTAGCCAGTGCCTATTAAATGGTTGTTTGCGTATGGTAATTAATCGCTCCAGTTTTGGAAATGCTTCAAACAAGGTTACAGCAGCGGGGCCTGCTGCAATGGTGAAATTCGCTTGGGGATATTGGATAAGGAGATGATTCAGTATACCGCTGGAAATGATGGCATCCCCAATACTGCCGCTGCTGATAAAAGTATTCTCATGCACTATCCTGTGTTAACCTCTTGACAAACTGTATAATTATCTTACAGTTCTCCAAACTATATCTAGGAATAAAACGTGGCAGACAGTACAGCAGAAAATGCTTTGGATCACAATAATTATGCTGGTTTTTGGTTGCGTTTTCTTGCAGCGGTCATTGATATCATCGTTTATATACCGTTTTACTATGGTATAGGCTTGGCATTTAATAATCTCTCCCATTGGTGGGCAGAAGGTGTTTTTTTCGTTTTTGCTTTACTCACCTATGCCTGGTTTTTCGCAAGTCCTCTCAGGGCTTCGCCGGGAATGTATCTCCTAAAATTTCATATCTGTGATGTAGAAGGCGAGCGTATCAGTTATTTGCGCGCGCTGATGTGGGGCATAAGCGGGGCGGTGGGTTGGAGTTTCTGTTTTGCCGGGGTTATTTATCTGCAATCGCGTTTTGACATATTTGCGGTGCGGGATTTGTTAAACAGTTGCCAGACGGAAAATATGGCAATGGACGATTGCCAGAGGGAAATTGAAACACTTATCAATATACCCTTTGCAAGCTTTATTGGTTTAACCTATGCAGCACTCGCGCTTGCGCTGTTTCTTTCCGTGATATGGGCGCTTTCCATTGCTTTGCCCAAAGACAAAACCGGCTTCCATAACCTTATCTGTGGTACGAGGTTTGTGAAGGGAAGGGCTTAGTATTTCTGGGGGCAGCGTGTCCCCTAAAAAACTTTACCTACTTCTTCTTATCTTCTTTTTCTGCTGGACGGTTTTCGATGATTTCATCGATAAGGCCGAAATCCTTAGCGGTTTCTGCTGACATGAAATTATCGCGATCCATCGCTTTTTCAACGGTAGAGAGTTTCTGGCCGGTGTGTTTTACATAAATTTCATTGAGGCGGTGGCGCAACGAGATAATTTCTTTCGCGTGGATTTCGATGTCGGAAGCCTGACCCTGGAACCCGCCGGAAGGTTGGTGAATCATGATGCGTGCATTCGGAGTTGCGTAACGCTTTCCGGTCGCGCCTGCAGTAAGCAACAGTGAGCCCATGGAAGCGGCCTGGCCAATGCAAAGGGTGGAGACTTTTGGTTTTATATATTGCATGGTATCGTAAATCGAAAGCCCTGCAGTCACCACGCCACCGGGGGAATTGATGTACATGGAAATTTCTTTTTCAGGATTTTCCGATTCAAGGAACAAAAGCTGTGCCACAATAAGCGATGCCATGCCGTCATGCACCTGACCGGTTAAGAAAATGATGCGTTCTTTTAAGAGGCGCGAGAAAATATCGTAAGCGCGTTCGCCGCGGCTGGTTTGTTCCACCACCATCGGGACGAGATCCATATGTGCTTCGTTACCGGAGTTACTCATCTGGTCAGCTATATTTTTAATATCAAAGAATGTCATAATATTTCCTATGCAGTTTTCTTCTTGGAGGGTTTTTTGGTGGAAGTTTCGGCTTCTTCCGATTCTTCACTCATCAGTTCTTCGTGGCTTACTTTACGTTCGTTGATTTTGGCTTTAGCGAGAATAAAATCAACTGATTTTTCTTCCATAATCGGACCACGCAGTTCCTGGAGATGCTGGGGGTTTTTCTGGTAAAATTCGAATATCACGCGTTCTTGACCAGGGAATTGCTTGGCCTGCTGCATGATAGCCTTTGAAAGCTCGTCCTGATTGATCTGGATTTTGTTTTTCTGGGCAATTTCAGAAAGAAGAATCCCGAGGCGCACACGGCGCTCAGCAATCTTGGTGTATTCTTTGCGAAGCTCGTCGTCGCTCTTGCCAGATAAAGCTTCGTCGCCTTCTTTCTGAGCCTGTTTAAGCTTATCCCAGATGGAATTGAACTCTACATCCAACATGCTTTGCGGAATGGCAAAACTTGTATCTTTTTCGAGCTTGTCAAAAAGCTGTTTCTTCATTTTGCTGCGCGATGCCGCTTCATAGTCACCAGTGAATTGGTCAGTGACCGCTTTGCGCAGTGCTGCCAAGTCATTAAAACCGAATTTTTGGGCGAATTCATCGGTCACTTCAGCTTTTTCACCTTTTAATACTTCATGCACATGCACGTCGAATTCGGCATCTTTTCCGGCTAAGTCTTCTTTATGGTAGCTGGCGGGGAACGTTACTTTCACCACCACATCGCTGCCTTCTTTTGCGCCAATGAGTTGGTCTTCAAAGCCCGGAATAAAACTACCGCTGCCAAGTTCAAGATGGAATTTTTTGGCCGCGCCACCTTCAAATGCAACACCGTCTACTTTGCCGGTGAAATCCATGAGTAGCTGATCGCCTTTTTGGGCTTTAGCGCCTTTTTCACGACGCACAAACGCTTTATTGCGCTCAGCCAAACGGCTTACTGCTTCGTCTACTTCCTTTTCATCAATATCACTTACCAGTTTCTCGAGGGTAATTTTTGAATAGTCAGGCTCTATTATTTCCGGCAAAACTTCCAGGTCCATTTTGAAATCCAAATCACCACCTTCTTCATACGAAGTGATTTCAACCTTAGGGGTGGTCGCAGGACGTAAGTTATTGTCGTGTAATACATTATGTGTAGCATCATTGACTGCGCGCTCAATGACTTCGCCCATCACACTTTTACCATAGCGTTGCTTTAGAACGTTAAGTGGTATTTTTCCTGGCCTGAATCCTGGGATTTTAACTTTTTCGCCCATAGATTTGAGCTGTGATTCCGTTTTTTCATTTATGGTTTTTGCATCCAGCTTTACAGCATATCCGCGTTTGAGACCGTCTTTTGTGGTTTCCTTGACTTGCATGTACGTTACATTCCTGTTGGTTTTCTGTGGTTATTTATAAGGGCATTCGTAGTGATTAGGGGGCAAATAATCACAGTTCTGTGTGCTTAGCAATTACTTTTTCCGCTGTTTTCAATATGGTGGTGCGGGTGGAGGGACTTGAACCCACACGTGTTGCCACGTCAGAACCTAAATCTGGTGCGTCTGCCAATTTCGCCACACCCGCATGCCCTGCTTAGTATAATAGTTAAACCGGAAAATCACTATAATTATAACCAGTCGGGTAATTTATCGCGGTGAATCAGTTCGTCATAAGTCTGGCGGTGACGCAAAGTCGCATAATTGCTGCCATTTACCATAATTTCCGCAATAAGAGGCCGTGCGTTATAGGTGGATGCCATAGAAGCCCCATAAGCGCCAGCCGTGCGGAATGCAAGTAAATCACCTTCTTTAGGCAGTTTTAGTAAGCGTCCGGTTGCAAAAATATCGCCGGTTTCACAGACGGGGCCTACAATATCAACAAGCTCGGTCGGGGCATCAGGGTTCACATGCACCGGAATAATATCGTGATAGGCATCATAAAGGGCGGGGCGCACCAGGTCGTTCATGCCGGCGTCGACAATCACAAAAATGCGTTCATCACTATGTTTTACGTAAATCACTTTGGTCACCAATATTCCGGCATTGCCAACCAGCAACCGTCCTGGTTCAAAAATGAGTTGGCAGTTGATGCCTTTTGTAGCGGATTTTACAATTTCTGCGTAGGCCACTGGCAAGGGTGGTGCTTCCTGATTACCATAAGGGATTCCAAGTCCGCCGCCGAGATCGAGTGTAGTAATTTCATGGCCATTTTTGCGCAATTCTTTTACGAGTTTCACAATGCGGGTGAATGCGCTGGCAAAAGGTGCGAGGTTAGTAAGCTGTGAGCCAATATGCACAGAAACACCCTGCACTTTAATGCCCGGCAGCTTTGCGGCTTTGGCATAAAGCGCAATTGCGTCTTTAATTGGTACACCGAACTTGCTTTCTTTTTGCCCGGTAGAAATTTTTGCATGGGTATCAGGCGCAATATCCGGGTTCACACGCAGCGCAATGGAGGCGATTTTATTAAGCGTATGCGCGGCATCAGAAAGCAACAAAAGCTCTGATTCCGACTCCACATTAAACTGGAAAATATCTTTGGAGAGCGCATACACCATTTCATCATGGGTTTTGCCGACACCTGAAAATACAATTTTCTCTGGCATAATTCCCGCAGCTAAACTCGCATGGATTTCTCCGGCGGAAACCACATCCGCACCGCTTCCCTCATTCGCAAGCGTCTTTAAAATACCAAGTGTGCTGTTGGCTTTGACTGCGTAGCAGATGAGCGGATTGAGGTCAGCAAAGGCTTCCTTGAATACGCGAAAATGGCGCACAAGGGTTGCCGTGGAATAGCAGTAAAACGGCGTGCCGACGGCTTTAGCGATTTCTGTAATCGCCACTTCTTCAGCAAAAAGCGCTGAGTTTTTGTAAGTAAAATGATCCATGGTTACTGTGTATTTTGTGGAGGTTTTTGTTTTGTGGTAGGCGTTACATATAAATCCTGCATAGTATCGTCATCATCGGAAGGCGTAGTTTGGGTATCGTCTTTCTTATAATTATGTTTTTCTTTGTCCGGTAACTCCAGCGGACGCTTGATGCCGCAGGAGGTAAGGAACAGGCTCAAAAATACACATAATAAAATCTGCGAAGTTTTCATAAATATTTCTTTTTGGCGGCGAAGATTGCTTCTTTTACGCGTGCCGGCGCAGTACCGCCGTAACTTATCCGGCTTGCCACCGATTGTTCAACGGTTAACACATTAAATATCTCTTTAGTAATGCGTTTTTCAATGGTCTGCATTTGTGTGAGGCTCAACTGCGACAAGGTGCATTTTTTGTCCGTCGCAAGTTTTACTATTTTTGCAGTGGTGTGATGCGCTTGGCGGAAAGGCATTTTCAGATTCTTCACCAGCCAGTCAGCGAGATCCGTTGCAGTCGAATATCCCTGATTTGCGAGGGCGTGCATGCGTTTCTTGTCGGCGGTGAAATCATAAATCATTCCGGTCATAGCGCTAAGTACCATTTGCCATTGCAGGCTTGCATCAAACACAGGTTCTTTGTCTTCCTGCATATCCTTGTTATAAGCAAGCGGCAGGCCTTTCATGGTCATGAGCATAGACATCAGTGAGCCAGTAATGCGTCCGGTTTTCCCGCGCACGAGTTCGGCAGCGTCAGGGTTGCGTTTTTGCGGCATGATGGAGCTGCCGCTTGAGAATAAATCAGACAATTTAATGAATCCAAACGGTGCGCTTGACCAAATGATGAGTTCTTCGGAGAGCCGTGATAGATGCATAGCGGTAATTGCCGCCGCGCTCAAGAATTCCAATGCAAAATCACGGTCGGAAACAGAGTCCAGCGAATTAGCGGTGGGTCTTGCAAAGCCTAAAGTTTTTGCGACGAGCATGCGATCAATAGGGAAGGAAGTTCCGGCAAGTGCTGCGCTGCCGAGTGGGCACTCATCCATATTAGCAAGCAGGTTTTTGAGCCGTGCGCGATCGCGGCCAAACATTTCTACATATGCCATCAGATGATGGCCGAGTGTTACGGGTTGCGCGGTTTGCAAATGGGTAAAGCCCGGCATAATTGCGCTGCTGAATTCTTCGGCGCGTGTGATAAGTGCTAATTGCAAGGCCTTTATAAATGCGTCGATGGTGAGTGACATATCGCGCACATACATGCGCAAATCAAGCGCCACCTGATCATTGCGTGAGCGCGCAGTGTGAAGCTTTCCGGCCACGTCGCCAATCAGTTCAGCAAGCCGCGCTTCAATATTCATGTGAATATCTTCGAGGGCTTCTTTAAAGGTGAATCTGCCGGAATCAATCTCGGATTTAATTTTATGAAGCCCATCTGTGATATCAGCAGCTTCTTTTTTACTGATGATGCCGCTTGCCGCCAGCATAGCGCAATGGGCGATGGAGCCTTTGATGTCCTGTGCGTAGAGTTTTTTGTCAAAATCAATCGAGGCATTAATTTTTGCCATGATACCTGCCGGGCCAGAGGCAAATTGCCCGCCCCACATAGGGTTGGATTTTGCGGGTGACTTTGAGTTTTTAGGTTTTTTGCTGCTCATAACGCTAATAAAGATTGGTGATTTCTGAGCTTTAGCCGATTGGAAGGATTTTCACAAGTTTCTTAAATAAGAAATTGGGAATATGGGAAATTGAGAATTTTTCGCTTTCCCGTATTCCCGAATTCTAAATTTCTTTCTAGAAATTCGCTAACCTTGTCCAAAAAGTAACGTGCAGAAATGACACTAGGCAAAAATTACCTAGTTAGCGATCAAGATTTCTTTTGACGCTTGTTGATAAGATATGTAATATGCGGCGCAACCAGCATTAATATAGCTAACGGGGAATAATTTGCCTATAGTATCTTTTCAAGAGTTATAATCTCATGGACCCCATTTTACAGATGTTCAGGGATATGGGCCAGATGAAGCTGGCGGTGTTAGCTCTCACAGGCGTTTTGCTGATTGGCTTGTTCATCTTTCTTTCTTCTCATATGTCTTCTCAGGCAATGTCGCCGATTTATACTGATCTTTCGTTGGAAGACAGCGGTAGGATTGCTTCTGAGCTTGATAAAACCGGTGTTCCTTACGAGTTGCGCGCTAATGGAACTCAGATTTTAGTGCCTTCTGACCAAATGCTGCGTCTGCGCTTATCACTTGCCCAGCAAGGGCTTCCTTCCGGCGGTTCTATGGTGGGGTATGAGATTTTTGATCGCAGCGAAACGATGGGTACATCAAGTTTTGTAATGAATGTGAATATGCTGCGCGCACTTGAAGGTGAGTTGTCACGCACTATAGCTTCCTTGTCGCAGGTAGAGTCGGCGCGGGTTAATCTGGTGGTGCCTAAGCGTGAATTGTTCAATAGCGAAAAGCAGGAGCCAACCGCATCGGTTTTACTCAAGCTTCGCGGTAATTCTGAGCTGACAAAAGAACAGGTGACGGCAATTACCCATCTTGTTGCTGCTGCGGTTCCTGGATTGAAGCCATCAAAAGTGACGCTGCTTGATAATAAAGGCCATATGCTTTCCGGTGGTGGTGATGATAATGATGCATCCACCGCTGCATCGACCGCTCAGGAATACACAACATCTTATCAGAATCATTTAAAAACTACGTTGGAGACTTTGCTGGAAAAATCCTTGGGTGTTGGAAAAGTAAAAGTCACTGTGAATGCCGACATCAATTTTGATCGTGTAGTTACTAATTCGGAAACCTACGATCCAAACGGTCAGGTTGCGCGCTCGGTGCAGACCGATGAAGAAAAAGAACAATCGGGTGAAAAAGAAGGTAATTCAAATACGAGTGTGGCTAATAATTTGCCCAATGCTCAGGCCAACAATACGGCGACTGGTTCGAGTCGTATCGTAGCAAAAACCGATGAAACCACTAATTACGAAATTTCAAAAACCGTGCAAAATCATGTTCAGGAAACCGGCAAGGTCAATAAATTGTCGGTAGCGGTAATGGTAGACGGCGATTATGTAGATGAAAAAGGCAAACAAATTTACACACCGCGTAGCGAAGCTGATCTTAAGCAGATTGATACACTCGTTAAATCCGCTATCGGCTATGACGAAAAGCGTGGTGATAAGGTGGACGTCGTTAATATGCGCTTCATTGAGCTTGCTGAAGAAAGCGGTACCGTTACTCTGCTGGAATCGCTGAAACAGGATCTCCATGGGGTCATTCAGACGCTCGTGTTTGGCGGGGTGGCAGCGCTGGTTATCCTTCTGGTTATCCGTCCATTGGTGAGCCGCATTATCGAAACCACTATGGCAGCGGCGACGTATGCTGAAGCAACGGGAGCGCCACAAACGCCTTTATTTACGAGTGCCGCGTCCGGCGCCCAAGGCCAGCGTCCCGCTCCTGCGGGTGTGCCCTCTGCTCCTGAGGTTGAGGAAGAATCCATTGATATAAGTCGTGTGACTGGTAAGGTGAAATCATCAACAGTTAATCGCCTCAACGAACTAGTGGAACGGCATCCTGACGAAGCACTGAACGTCATCCGCCAATGGTCGGCAAAGCGGACATAAAAATTTATGGCAGCTCCCCAGAAAGATGATTATCGCAAACTTACCGGGCCACAGAAGATAGCAATTCTTCTGATGTCGGTGGGCGAAGAAAGTGCCGGCAAACTTTTTGGCATGATGGATGACGAGGAAATACGGGAAATCTCCAGTACTATGGCAACACTTGGTGAAGTGAGTTCAGAAACTGTCGAACGTCTCTATGTCGAATTTGCTGAACAGATGACGGCATCGGGCGCGGTGGTGGGTACTTATGATACTGCCGAACGCTTGCTTATAAAAGCTTTGGGCAAAGATCGTGTTGATTCCATCATGGAAGATATACGCGGTCCAGCGGGTAAAACCACCTGGGATAAACTTGGTAATGTCAGTGAAGAAGTATTAGCTGGCTATTTAAAAAATGAATATCCGCAGACCATCGCGTTGGTGCTTTCCAAGATTAAGCCTGATCATGCAGCGCGTGTGCTTACGGTATTACCGGAAGATTTATCGCTCGAAGTAATCATGCGTATGCTTACCATGGAAGCGGTAAAGAAGGAAGTGCTCGAAGGGATTGAGAAAACTCTGCGTATGGAATTCATGAGCAATCTTGCCAAGACCCAGCGTCGTGACAGCCATGAAATGATGGCGGAAATATTTAACAACTTCGATCGTAATACCGAATCACGCTTCATGAAGGTGCTTGAGGAACGTGATAAAGAATCCTCAGATCGCATCAGAGCACTCATGTTCACCTTCGAAGATTTAAAGAAAATCGACGGTGCCGGTATTCAGGCGCTTATGCGTGTTATCGACAAAGACAAACTCACTATTGCGCTCAAAGGAGCGTCCGATACTATCAAAACCCTGTTCTTTGATAATATGTCTGAACGTGCAGCCAAAATTCTACGTGAAGATATGGAGAGCAAGGGGCCTGTACGTATACGTGATGTTGACGAAGCACAGATGACGATTGTGGTTGCTGCTAAAGATCTGGCGGCAAAAGGTGAGATAATTATCGCTGAAGCTGGCGCTGCAGATCAGATGGTATATTGATGAGTAATAACCTTATATATGGGGACATACAAACATGACTCCGGAACAAAATATTGCTCGCGTTCAGCGTTTCAGCTTTGCTAATTTTAAGCAAAGCGAACCGCAGCCAAAGCAGGAAGAAGAAATATTACCATTGATAACAGAGCCTGTTATTGATCTTGAAGCGCAGCAGAAAGCTTTGATTGATGAGGCTAAGAAAAGTGCAAGACATGAAGGGCGTGAGCAGGGTTATAAAGAAGGTTATGCGGCAGCAGAGAAAAAAATAAATCAGGAAGCCGCTGCGCATGAAGCGGCGATTAAGGATTTACTGGAAGTTATTTCTAACCGGATCACTTTAGCGGCAGAAGCGCACACTGCTTATCTGATGCAGCAAAAAGATTTGATGGGAAAGCTCGTCATTGCAATATCGCGTAAAATTGCAGGGGAGGCTTTAAAGCGCGAGCCTTACGAAAGTATAGAAGTGGTTTTACGCGAATGCCTCGGATTAATTATAGGTGAGCCAAAAGTGACTTTTATAGTTTCGCCGGAATTTGCAAATGGTCTGAGACAAAGGATTGAGTATTTACGCCCATTATTGCCCGGATTTAAAGGCGAGTTAGTCGTAGAGGAAAATGAGGCTATCACCGGCAATGATTACCGTGTGGAGTGGAGGGGTGGATATGCTGAGCGTGATTTCACAAAACTATGGAATGATGTTGAAGCGGTGATTAGCAAAACGTCGATGCAATAATAGAAAAACATAAGGAGGCTAACAATGGCCAATGATTCAGAGATGACAGATATTTTTACCGGCGAAGGAGACAGCAATGTCACCCTTGAGGCGGTGTATGATATTCCAGTGCAGATTTCCGTGGTGCTCGGGCGCACTTCCATGCAGGTGAGCCAGCTTTTAAAACTGGGACGCGGTGCGGTAATTGAGCTTGAGCGCAAGGTAGGCGAGCCGATTGATATATTTGTCAATAATCGACTGATTGCGCGCGGTGAAGTGGTGGTAGTGGAAGACAGAATTGGTGTCACCATGACAGAAATTATTAAGACGGATAAGGTTTAAAATGCGTTTATTGATTATTGGTGAATTAGAGGGACAAATCGGCGCAGCGAGCAGAATTGCTCGCAGTCGTGGCGCAAAAGTTGCGCAAGCTCCCACCATTGACGCTGCATTTATTGCACTGCGCGGTGGGCACGGTGCGGACATGATAATGATTGAGGCAAAGGCCGATATTAAAAGATTGGTTACCCAGCTTGAGGCTGAGCGTATTATCGTTCCGGTCATTGCTTGTGGTGTACAGGCCGATAGCGCTGTGGCGGTTGCTGCTATCAAAGCAGGTGCAAAAGAATATATACCGCTACCTCCAGATGAAGATTTAATCGCGGCGGTACTGGAGGCCATTACGGAAGAGGCGCATGCGGTCATTCATGCATCACCACAAATGAAGCGTTTGCTGGAGCTTGCTGATCAGGTGGCGGGCTCAGACGCCAGTATTTTGATTACCGGAGAATCGGGAACCGGTAAGGAAGTTATCGCGCAATATATTCACCGTAAAAGTAAACGTTCAGGCAATAATTTTATCTCGGTAAATTGTGCGGCTATTCCCGAGGCATTGCTCGAATCAGAATTATTTGGTCATGAAAAAGGATCATTCACCGGTGCAGTTGCACGGCGTATTGGTAAGTTTGAGGAAGCCAATAACGGTACGCTTTTACTCGATGAAATCAGCGAAATGGATATTCGCCTGCAAGCGAAGCTGCTTCGCGCTATTCAGGAGCACGAAATTGATAGGGTGGGCGGCACAAAGCCCGTGAAAGTAAATTTACGTATTGTTGCTACCAGTAACCGCGATCTGCAGCAGGAAACTAAAAAAGGCACTTTCCGCGAAGATCTATATTTCCGTTTAAATGTTATCAGTCTTCACCTCTCACCTTTGCGTGATCGTAAAGAAGATATAAAACCGATTGCTGAATTTTTTGTCGCAAAATATTCCAAAGCCAACGGTGTAGTAGAGCGCAAACTTTCTGAAGGCGCCCTTGAAAAACTCCATCATTATAGCTGGCCTGGCAATGTAAGAGAGCTTGAAAATATCATGCATCGCGCAGTTCTGCTTGCTAGTGGTAGTGATATTGCGCCGGAGGCGGTCACGCTGCCAAACTCGCCCTTAAGTGAAGCAGCAGCTGCCAATGTAGCAGGAGCGGAAGGGGCTTTAAATAAAAGTGAACTCGTTGGCCGCACGGTTGAAAGTGTTGAGCGCGAACTCATTCTGGACACACTTAATTACTGTCTCGGAAACCGTACGCATGCCGCGAATATTCTGGGTATTTCCATTCGCACATTGCGCAATAAATTAAAAATATACGGTGATGAAGGGCAAACAGGCACTTGATACTAACCATTAACATTAGCCACTAATTTTATGGCCGCCGAACAACAAATGGGCATGAATATGCCGACGCTGCAATGGGGTGCCAAGGTAGTGTCTAAACGTGGCGATATTTTCTTCGCGCTCGGCATTATGGCAATCATTATGGTGTTGCTTGTGCCGGTTCCGAAGCAGGTGCTCGACTTGCTGCTCAGTATCTCGATCACGATTTCGGTGTTGATTCTGATGACGGTTTTGTTTGTTGAAAAGCCGCTACAACTCAGTTCATTTCCTACCATTTTGCTGATTGCAACGATGTTGCGTCTCTCGCTCAATATTGCCTCAGTGCGGCTTATATTGTCTAACGGTCACCTCGGAACTGATGCTGCAGGCCATGTGATTCAGGCATTCGGTGCCATGGTGATGGCGGGTTCGGTGCTTATTGGCAGTATCATATTTGCGATCCTTACTATTATTAATTTCGTCGTAATTACCAAAGGTTCTGGCCGTATCGCCGAAGTTTCCGCACGATTCAGCTTGGACGCAATGCCTGGAAAACAGATGGCCATTGATGCCGATTTATCAGCAGGATTGATTGACGAAAAAGCGGCAAAATCACGTCGCAAAGAATTGGAAGATGAGAGTTCTTTTTATGGAGCCATGGATGGTGCGAGTAAGTTCGTACGTGGTGACGCTATTGCCGGTATGCTTATTACCTTCATTAACTTTATCGGCGGCATTATCATCGGAACGGTGCAGAAGAATTTGAGCTTCTCACAAGCATTGCAAACCTATACTGTGCTTACGATTGGTGATGGGTTGGTCTCGCAAATTCCGGCGCTGATTGTTTCTACTGCTGCTGGTCTTCTGGTAACCAAAGCGGGTGCTTCGGGCTCTGCGGAAAAAGCGGTGCTCGGTCAATTAAGTCGTTCACCTTCTGCTATTGGCGTTACCAGCGGATTATTATTTTTTGTAGGTATAATGCCAGGCATTCCTGCGGTGCCTTTTCTAACCCTTGCGGGTATCACGGGTTATGTTGCCTGGTATATGATTCAGCAGCAGAAAAAAGAAACACCTGTGCTTCCGGGTCAGCCTGCAAAACCAGGGGTTCCAGGAGCACCAGCTGTAGCTGGTGCTGAGGCTAAGCCTGAAGAACTGATTACCGATTCACTGCATATTGATGTATTACGCTTAGAACTTGGTTACGGATTGTTGCCGCTCATTAATTACCAGAAAGGCCATCGCCTTACGGAACAGATTAAGGCGCTACGCAAGCAAATGGCACGCGATTTAGGATTCATTATTCCACCAGTGCGTATTCAGGATAATATGCAATTGCCACCCAATACTTATATCATAAAAGTCAAAGAAGTGGAAACAGGACGCGGAGAAGTGCGTGCCGATCAACTGTTGGTGATGAATCCAACGGGTGGCAAAATTGATCTTCCGGGCGAAGAAACTTCAGAGCCTACTTTTGGTCTGCCTGCCATGTGGATTCCCGATACGTACCGTGAAGAAGCGCAGTTTAAAAATTACACCGTGGTGGATCCACCGACAGTGGTGACTACGCATCTCACCGAAATTGTAAAAGATAACATGCCGGAAATGCTCTCTTACGTGGAGACGCAGAAACTTATCGACGAGTTGCCAAAAGCCCAGCAGAAACTCATCAGTGAGGTCATACCAAGCCAGATAACGATAAGCGGTATTCAGCGAGTGCTGCAAAGTCTGCTTTCTGAGCATGTATCGATTCGTGATTTGCCGACCATTATTGAGGCAATCTCCGAAGGCTCGCGTGCTGGTCAGAATATCACTACCATCACCGAACATGTCCGCACGCGCTTAGCGCGTCAGATCAGCCATGCCTGCACAAATGAATCTGGGTATATTCCAATTGTTTCGCTGTCTGCGGAATGGGAACAAACTTATTCTGAATCACTTTCGGGAACAGGCAACGAAGAGCGTTCGCTCAGTATGGCTCCTAGTAAGATTCATGAATTTATTACGGTTATGCGTAAAAAATATGAGCAGTTTGCCATGCAGGGAGAGAATCCGGTGCTGCTTACAAGCCCGCTCATTCGTCCTTACGTGCGCTCAGTGGTGGAGCGGTTCCGTCCGTCAACTATTGTGCTTTCGCAGAATGAAATTCACGCACGGGCGAAAATTAAAACGCTTGGTCAGATATAGGAGGATGAATGAGACTTCGTACATTTAATGCTCCCGATATGAATCTTGCGATGCAGATGATCCGAGAAACACTTGGGCATGAAGCCATCATCATATCCAGTAGTCGTGCGGCGAACGGAAGCGGTGTTACCGTGACTGCTGCCTCGGAGCCCATTGATAATGAAATAATTGCACCGCCCTCTTTCAAGTCCGCGAATTCTTTTACCACCGAGCCCATTCTTAACAGGCTCGAGACAATGCTGCGTTTTCACTCCACGCCCGAATATGTGATTTCAAAACTGTTGGATGTAGCACGTCACCTTGCTTTGCAGGGCAAGGATGAACGCGTGGATTTCACCCGGCTTATGGCAGCAAGTTTTCAGTATGCGCCATTGCCGATTGATCAGGAAGTGTTTACCCTCATGCTGGTTGGCCCTCCAGGAACCGGCAAAACCATGACAGTCGCGAAGATTGCATCGCAAATTGTTATGGATAAAAATAAACCGATTATCATCACCACCGATAATAAACGTGCGGGTGGCGTTGAGCAGCTCTCAGCATTTACTACGATTCTTGGTCTCACACTCCATATAGCCGACAATCGCGGTGAGTTGTGGCGGTTGCTCAAACAATATGCGCCGCATAGCCGGATTCTTATCGATACGGGTGGCGTTAATCCCTATAATTCGGCCGACCTTCGCGAACTTACCGAATATGTGAAACTTGATCGTAGCATTGAGCCGGTGTTGGTTTCTGCAGCCGGAAGCGATAGCGCCGAGGCTGACGATATGGCGCGGGCTTTCTCACAGCTTGGCGTGCGCCGTATGTTAATTACGCGCATTGATGCTGCACGGCGTTACGGCAGTGTGCTCACTGCTGCTCACAGCGGAAAATTTGCATTCTCCAATGCAAGCAATTCTTCACGAATTATTGGTGAATTTGCCACGCTCGATCCGGTAACGCTTACCGAATTATTGCTGCGTTACCAGCAGAAAGACAACTCATGAAAGAAGCACATCCAAGCAACATAATCGCCATTGCATCGGGCAAGGGAGGGGTGGGAAAAACCTGGCTTTCGATTACGCTTGCCCATTTAATCGCGCGTACTGGCCGCAAAGTATTGCTGTTTGACGGCGATATTGGCCTTGCGAATGTGGATGTGCAGTTAGGGCTAACCCCTGAGCATGATTTAAGTGAAGTCTTTTATTCCGATGTGCCACTCAAAGACGTGGTAACGCAGCATGCGCAAAATTTTGATATTATTGCCGGACGCTCAGGTTCGGGGAATCTCGCCACATTGCCACCAACCAAGCTTGCATCATTAAAAGAGCAGTTAGTCGAACTTGCCCATGCGTATGATTTCGTGTTTATCGATTTGGGTGCGGGCGTTGAAGAACATGTGCGTGCGCTTACTACAATTGCAAAACGCTGCATTGTGGTGGTAACCGACGAGCCAACATCGCTTACCGATGCCTATGCATTCATTAAGCTCTGCATAGCGGCAAACCCGATGGCAGCGATTGATATTGTGGTGAATCAGTCGGCAAGCCTCAAAGAGGGTGAGAAAACCTTTGCTTCACTCAACAAAGCCTGCATCAACTTTCTGAAAATTTCTCCGCCGTGTTTAGGCATTATTCGCAAAGACGGCAAAGTAAAAGAATCTATCCGTAACCAGGAATCGCTGATTGCCCGTGCGCCGCATTGCACCGCTGCTTCCGACGCTGCGACGATTACGATTAAGTTGATACAGAAGAGTTAAAACCTGTTATTGCACAACGTGTGTTCTTGAGGTAAGTTTCTGAAATGATGATGCAAACCATAATGATAACGGGTGGGGCAGGGTTTATCGGCTCCAATATCGCGGCCAAACTTTGCGCGCGCGGCACGCACCGTGTGGTTATCTGCGATACGCTTGGCACGGGTGATAAATGGCGCAATCTGCGCAATCACGCAGTGTATGAAGTAATTCCTCCCGGTAATTTATTTTACTGGCTGGAAATGTATGGCTCGTCGCTCGATGCTGTCATTCATATGGGGGCGATTTCATCGACCACCGAAACCGATGTGGATTTAATCCTCGAAAATAATCAGTCTGTTTCCACATTGATTTACCGCTGGTGCGCGGAAAATGCCAAACGCTTTATTTATGCCTCTTCGGCTGCAACTTATGGAGCGGGTTGGCAAGAATTTGAAGATAATTCAGCATTAGAATATTTAAATACATTGCGTCCGCTAAATCCTTATGGTTGGAGCAAGCACCTAGTTGATTGCTATATTGCAAGAAACATTGCGCTTGGTGAGACGGCGCCGCCGCAATGGGCGGGGCTTAAGTTTTTCAATGTCTATGGCCCGAATGAATACCACAAAGAAAATCAACGCAGTGTGGTTGCTACCAAATTCCCCGATGCTGCTTCCGGTAAGCCGGTGAAGCTTTTTAAGTCCTATTGCGAAAACTTTGTCGATGGCGGACAAAAACGTGATTTTATTTATGTAAATGATTGCGTCAACGTGGTGCTTTGGCTTTTGGATAATCCTAAAGTTTCCGGGCTTTATAACCTTGGTACTGGCAAGGCGCGTAGCTTCGAGGATTTGGCAAAAGCATTATTTGCAGCACTTGGCAAAGAACCTAAAATTGAATATTTCGATATGCCGGAAACGATGCGTGACAAGTACCAGTATTTCACTGAAGCGAATATGACTAAGCTGCGCAATGCAGGTTATACCACTCCGTTTACCTCGCTTGAAGATGGCGTGCGCGATTACGTGCAGAATTACCTGATCAAAGAAGACCCGTATCTTTAAATGCTTACTTACCCTCATATAGCCCCGATTGCGCTGCAAATTGGCCCATTTGCCATACGTTGGTATGCGCTCGCGTATCTTACCGGCGTGCTTTCCGGCTGGTGGCTGGTGGGAAAACTCAATAAAAAACTATTTCCGCCAACGCTCAGCAAAGAAGCGTTTGACGATATTATGGTCTGGGCGATACTCGGCATTATTTTAGGTGGCAGGATTGGCTATGTTTTGTTCTACAAACCGGATTATTATTTTGCCAATCCGCTGGAAGCATTGATGGTCTGGCATGGTGGAATGTCGTTTCATGGCGGGTTGCTTGGTGTCATTGCCGCCATATTCTTATTTGCGCGAAAATATAAAATACAATTTCTAAAAATTACCGATTTAATGGCAGTGGCCGCACCTATTGGCTTGTTTCTCGGGCGTATGGCAAATTTTGTAAATGGTGAATTATATGGGCGCGTTACCGATAGTCCTTTAGGTATGATATTTCCTGAAGGTGGCGATTTACCACGCTACCCCAGCCAGCTTTTTGAGGCTTCACTTGAAGGGATAGTGCTTTTCATTGTTCTTCTAATTATTGCGCTCAGGACTCGTGCTTTGCACCGTGTGGGGCTATTAAGCGGTTTGTTTTTAATTGGCTATAGTCTTGCACGCATGACAGCAGAGCTTTTCCGCGAGCCGGATTCTTTTATTCATTTCCTCCCGAGTTTCATAACCATGGGGCAATTACTCTCCATCCCAATGCTTTTAATTGGCCTCTATCTTGCACTATGCCGTGAATCTAAAACAGCAAATAATTAATCGTATAAGATCATACGGCGCGATGAGCGTTGCCGAATATATGGAACTTTGCGTTTCGCATTATTACGCAAATAATAATCCATTTGGCAAAGAAGGAGACTTCATCACCGCACCAGAAATCAGCCAGATATTTGGCGAGTTGATTGGTGCGTGGCTGCAGAATATCTGGCAGAGTTCGTTGGACGGACAAGCTATATTATGTGAAGTGGGGCCAGGGCGCGGAACCCTAATGAGAGACGCTCTCCGAGCTACTAAAAATAGCGAATTCCATAAAAATATTGATATTTGTCTTATAGAGACGAGCCATGCTTTGCGTGGAGTTCAGGCAGAAAGATTACAGGTAACCCATCCCAGAATTTCATGGCATAACACATTGGATAATCTTCCGTCAATGCCGCTTTTCCTTATAGCAAATGAGTTTTTTGATGCACTTCCGATTAGGCAATATTTAGAAAACAATGAGGAACGAAAAATTATTACTAATGAGAATACACTTTCTTTTTCCCCTGATGGGAAAGTTACACGCGAGGAATCACCAGCCTCTGTTTCTATTATGAAGCAAATTGCTGAGCACATAAAAAAATATGGCGGAGCGGCACTTATTATCGATTACGGCTACACGACCACAACACATGGTGATAGTTTGCAAGCGATGAAAAACCATAAATATGTGGAGCCTCTGCAAGAGCCAGGTGAAGCGGATATTACTGCTCATGTGGATTTTACTACGCTTAAAAATGCTGCTGCCGAAACAGGATCGCATGTATGGGGAGCAGTAGAGCAGGGCACGTTTCTGAACCGCTTGGGTGCAGAACTTCGTGCAATTAATCTATGTAAAAGTGCTTCCGATACACAGCAAAAAGAAATTCTATCCGGGTTAGAACGCTTGACGTCGCCTCATCAAATGGGCACCTTGTTTAAGGTGCTTGCTATCACTTCAGATGGCAACAAACCAATCGGTTTTTAAGGTAAATATGTTTATTGCTTCAGATAACTTATCAAAAATACCAAACATTACGCATGGATTTTTCAAACGCAAAAACGGCGTGAGCAAAGGCATGTATGCTTCACTTAATTGTGGGCTTGGCTCAAATGATAACAAAGAGTATGTCATCAAGAACCGCATTAAGGTTGCAAAAGAACTGGGAGCAGATGCGGATAAACTCTTAACATTATACCAAGTGCACAGCGCTGATGTGGTTGTCGTAGCAAAATGCTGGCGCCATTCAAAGCTGCCTCGCGCTGACGCGATGGTGACTGATAAACCAGGTATTGCACTGGGTATTTTAACTGCCGATTGCGTGCCGGTTTTATTTGCCGATAAAAATAATAAAGTCATCGGCGCCGCGCATGCAGGCTGGAAAGGTGCCTTTGCGGGTATATTAGAGGCCACTATAGAAGCCATGACAAAACTTGGCGCAGAACGAAGCTCAATAGTTGCGGCAATTGGCCCTGCAATAGCGCAAAAATCCTATGAAGTTGACTTAGTCTTCTATGAGAAATTCATTAATAAATCGACGGAAAATGCAAAATATTTTGTTCCTTCTACAAAGGAAGGGCATTTCCTGTTTAATCTTAAGGAATTTGTTAAAAATACTATTGCGGAGGCTGGCATAGAAGATATAAATATGCTTGAGAATGACACGTATGCAGAAGAAGGCGATTTTTTCAGCTACCGCCGCGCAACTCATCGCGGAGAGGCTGATTATGGACGCCAGGTCTCTGCAATAATGTTGAAACCCTGAGTTTATTGAAAGCAAATATATGCAAACGGTACCTTTCGACCAGCGTGATGGATATATTTGGTATGATGGCAATACGGTGTTATGGAGAGATGCCAAGTTGCATGTACTAAGCCACGGGCTGCATTATGCGAGTTGTGTGTTTGAAGGCGAGAGAGTCTATAATGGCAAAGTCTTTAAGCTCACCGAACATAGTGAGCGTCTTATAAAATCGGCGGATTTGCTGGGGTTTAAAATCCCATATTCTGCTGCGGAGCTAGACAAAGTTACCAAAGAAGTGATTGCTAAAAATAAAATTGAGAATGGTTACGTGCGTCCATTTGCATGGCGTGGTAGCGAAATGATGGCGATTGGCGCGCAAGCGACAAAAATTCACGTAGCGGTGGCTGCCTGGACGTGGCCAAGTTATTTTTCTAACGAAGCAAAAGAGCGCGGGTTAAAATTGCAAACTTCAAAATGGGCACGTCCTGCGCCGAATATGGCACCGACTGCGAGCAAGGCAGCAGGTCTTTATATGATTTGTACGCTTAGCAAACATGCGGCTGAGCAGGCAGGATTTGAAGACGCACTAATGCTTGATTACCGTGGGTATATTGCAGAAGCAACTGGCGCAAATATATTCTTTGTCATAAACGACGAGCTACACACACCTACACCGGATTGTTTTCTAAACGGCATCACCCGCCAGACAGTCATTGCGCTTGCAAAATCGAAGGGTATTAAAGTAATCGAACGCCATATCAAACCGGAAGAAGTGGCTAACGCACAGGAAGTTTTTGTTTGTGGTACCGCTGCAGAAATTACGCCGATTGGCGTCATTGATGAGCATAAATTTGCAGTAGGGCCGGTTACTAAAAAGCTGATGCAGGAATATAGCGAGCTTGTACGCCAACCATGAGAAATATTTTATGATCGAACTTGATGTAATAGATAAAACTCCGGTTGCGACTGAGCCGTTTCCGCATTTTGTTTCTTATGGCATTATTACCAAAGAAAACATGAAGGCTATTAGCGCGGATTTTCCGGTAATTTCTAAACCGGGTGTTTTTCCTCTGTCAGATTTACAATATGGTGCAGCATTCGCCAAACTGATTGAAGAAGTGCGAAGTGAAAAACTTGCGAAAATCGTAGGTGATAAACTGGGGATGAACCTTGTGGGCAAACCGCTGCTGGTAACTGCGCGCGGCCAATGCCAGATGAAAGATGGAAGAATTCATAATGATTCCAGAGATAAAATCGCCACCTGCCTGCTCTATCTCAATGATGAAGAGTGGGATGCAAAAGGCGGACGTTTGCGATTGCTGCGCGATGATCACAACATTGAAAATTATATAACGGAAGTACCTCCTAATGGCGGGAATATGATAGCCTTCAGGCGCACGGAAAATTCCTGGCATGGGCACGATAAATTTGTGGGTCAACGCCGCTCAATTATGTTTAACTGGCTTGCCTCCGATTTTGCCTATGCGAAAAATGTAGGCCGCCATAAACTTTCGGCCTTCGTGAAGAAGTTGGGTATCAAAACCAAGTCGGAATATTAAACCAAACTATCGGCGATTTTCTTTGCAGCCTCAGCGGGATTTTTAGCCTGCGTAATCGGCCTGCCGATTACCAGATAATCTGCGCCTTTTTGTATTGCTTCGGCGGGTGTCATAATGCGTTTTTGATCATTGGTTGCACTGCCTTCTGGCCTGATACCCGGCACCACCAGTGTAAAATCACTGCCGCATTGCTTGCGAAGTGCCGCAATTTCATAAGGCGAGCAGACGACACCGTCTAAGCGACAGCTTTGTGCGAGGTCTGCAAGGCGCGCCACATGATCGTTCAGATTAGCATTAACCCCAAGCATGCTGATATCTGCCTGATCAAGGCTGGTAAGCACAGTAACGCCAATAATAAGCGGGCGGTCTTTGCCGGTTAAGTACGCCACTTCCATAGATGCATCAATCGCGGCCTGCAACATGGCGCGCCCGCCGGAAGTGTGCACGGTCATCATGAAGGTATCGATGCCCGCAGTTGCCTCGATGGCTTTGGCAACGGTGTTTGGGATATCGTGGAATTTAAGGTCAAGGAATACAGGAATATTATGATGGGCAAGTTGGCGCACGCCACCCGCCCCGTTGGCGGTAAAATACTCCAAACCAAGCTTTACCGCACCGATATTGCCCCGCAGCTTGCCTATAAGGCCATTAGCTTCGTCAATTTCGGTGGTATCCAGTGCGCAGATTATAGGGTTATATTTGGGTTTCATGTAGGTATCTTAGTGAGTTTGTCATAAAATATTAACACAAAAATAACCAATTTGTGATATTTTATTGGAGAAATAATTATTTATTCCGGGATGGTTTTATGGAAAACGACAAAGATAAATTTAATTTTACCTATAATTCCGTAATCACAGATGGAAAATCTGACAATCAAAAAATGAACAGGAGAGCATTTATAGGAATTAGCGCTCTTGCTGGCACCGGTTTGTTATTCGAAGGATATAAGTATTTTAAGAGTTTTGGTGATAAGGGGGATTTTGATCCTAAGAATGTTTTTGATTTAAGAAAAGAAGCTGATGCTATAGTGCAGAGAACTACCACTCTTACAAAAGATCAGCATCAATATTATATGAATGCTTTGGAGTTATTCAGAGATCCAGAGGATAAAGGACCAAAAACTTTTTACAAGAAACTGATGGAATTAAATAATCTTCCCCCAGAAGACAGGACACCCATTGTTGGAAGACTTTTATACCATGCGGCGCACGAAAAACTAACTGGGCCAAAGCTCATGGCAGCTATTTTGGTATATTGCCCGACCTCAAAAGAGATAGGATTCGTACCTGGCGCTAAATCGGGTGACACTAAACCAGTGGGGATCAAGGAACTGCTAATAGAAGGCAGGGATTTTGGTAATCCTGAGATTAACATAAATCCATGGAAAAATAAGAAAATAGAAATAGTTACTAAAGATGCGGACGATATTATAAAGGCAATAAATCAACATAAATTGCCAAAAGCACCGGAAGCTGTCCGAAGTCGCTAAAATACAAAAAATGTAAAATTGTCATGTAATCTTAACACAAAAGTAACCATTTCTGTGGTATTTTAAGGCATAAATAATTATTTCAAGGAGTGAGTCATGGGTATATTTGATACGATAAAAAAAGCTGCTCAAAAAGCGTGGGCGAATGCTGAGAATAGTATTGCTAGTTCACCCAATGAGTTGATGCGTAAAATTCCGGGTTTGAGCAAAGAAGATGCCAAAAAAGAATTTTCCGGTGGCAAAGGATCATTCGACAATACCCTTAATGAAGCTGGAAAGAATAATCAAGGGACAAGAGAAAAAATTGACGAAATAAAAGCAAATAGAGGTTACAAGGCGGGGGATACTGTTATCTTGCCTGTGGATAAATCGGAGCAAAATGTAGGCGATCCTTTTCTTGTAACAAAAACGCACACACCAAACTCTAGTAATGCTGAAAAAGGACCATATAAAGGCTGGACTAATAAAGGGAAAAGCGCAGGCCTTTAATTAGATTTTCTAACTGAGCTCATACACCACTTCACCACCTACTACGGTCAATATCGCGCGGCCTTTGGTTTTCCAGTGATCAAACGGTGAATTCTGCGATTTACTGACAAAGCTTTCGGGCTCCAGCGTCCAGTTTCTATCCAGATCAATCAGGGTTAAATCGGCAGGGGCGCCTTTTTTAAGCCTGCCTCCTGGCACATGGATAATATCAGCGGGTTTATAAGTCATCGCTGCGATCACATCGCGCAGCGGCATAATTTTATTATGATAAAGCGAGAGCGAGAGCGGCAGCATGGTCTCTAAGCCAACAATACCAAATGCTGCGTGTGTCATCGGCACACGTTTGCTTTCTTCGTCATGCGGGGCGTGGTCGGTGGCAATTGCGTCAATCGTACCGTCTTTCAGGCCTTCAATAATTGCGAGCCGATCTTTTTCAGCGCGTAGTGGTGGATTCATTTTGCAGAAAGTGCGGTATTCAGCCACTGCTTCATCGGTTAAGCAAAAATGATGCGGAGCGGCTTCGGCAGTAACCTTCAAGCCTTTCTTTTTAGCACGGCGCACGGCATCTACCGCTTCGGCGGTGGAAATATGGAGCACATGGTATTGTCCGCCGGTAAGCTCGGCTAATATAATATCGCGCTCCACAATCACTGCTTCGGAGGCATTGGGAATTCCGGGTAGGCCAAGCCGTGCGGAAACTGCACCTTCATTCATGCAGCCATGCGCGCTTAAATTTAAATCTTCCGCATGTTGTGCGACCGGCACGCCAAGTTCGCGCGCGTAAGCCAGTGCACGGCGCATCAGTAGAGCATTCATGACTGGTAATCCGTCATCGGTAAAGCCGACAACACCCGCTTCTTTGAGTAAGCCCATTTCGGTCAACGCTTCACCCTTCATACCTTTGCTGATGGCACCGTAAGTGCGGACATTCACATAGCCGGTTTCACGCGCGCGGCGATGGATGAAAGTGACAACGGATACATCGTCAATCACCGGCTTGGTGTTGGGCATGCAGGCAACGGTGGTTACACCGCCTGATGCTGCTGATTTACTTCCGGTTTCAATCGTTTCTTTATATTCTTGACCCGGTTCGCGGAAATGCACTTGGATATCGAGTAATCCCGGGGTCAGCAGGTGACCTTTACAATCAATGACTTTGGCACCTTGCGGAATGCCATCTTTGAAAATTGCAGGGCCAAAATCGGCGATGGTGCTGCCAATAGTGAGTAACTCGCCTTTTGCATCCAGTCCGCTTTCCGCATCAAACAGCCTTGCGTTGGTATAGGCCACTTTATGGCTCGGATCAAGGTGGTGAGTGGGTTTTGTAAAAATTTGTTTAGTCATTTCTTTTAATCATTCCTGCAAAGTATGTGACAAAATTTCAAGCACTGCCTGGCGCACCGCAACTCCCATTTCCACCTGATCGAGAATGACACTGCGATTTAAATCATCGGCAAGTTTAGTATCAATCTCCACGCCGCGGTTGATGGGGCCAGGGTGCATAATCAGCGCATCGGGTTTGGCAAGTGCGAGTTTTTCTTCATCCAGCCCCCAGAAGTGGAAATATTCGCGCACCGAGGGGATAAAATTGGTTTCCATGCGCTCTAACTGCAAGCGCAGCATCATAATAATATCACAATCTTTTATGCCTTCGCGCATGTCGTAAAATACTTTCGCGCCGAGCTTTTCCGCTTGCGCCGGCATCAGGGTAGGAGGTGCGATAATCCTGACCTTTGCGCCCATAGCGTTCAGCAGTAATATATTGGAACGCGCAACTCGGCTGTGAAGAATGTCGCCACATATGGCAACGGTGAGTCCTTCAATCCGGCCTTTTTTACGGCGGATGGTGAGTGCGTCGAGCAACGCTTGCGTCGGGTGCTCATGGCTGCCGTCGCCAGCATTGATAACTGCACAGTTCACTTTACGTGAAAGCAGATGCACCGCGCCGCTTTCCGGGTGGCGGGCGACGATAAAATCGGGATGCATGGCGTTCAAAGTCATCGCCGTATCTATTAAAGTTTCACCTTTTTTTACCGAAGAAGTGGCAACGGACATGTTAATAACATCGGCTCCGAGCCTCTTTCCGGCAAGCTCAAACGACATGCGTGTGCGGGTAGAGTTCTCAAAGAATAAATTAATGAGGGTGCGGCCTTTGAGGATTACATGTTTTTTATCAATCTGGCGATTTTTCTCAATATAGCTTTCTGCCAAATCGAGTATGTGATTGATATTTTCTCTGGAAATGCCTTCAATGCCGAGCAGGTGACGGTGCGGATAAGCTGTATTTATTTTATTTTTTAATTTGTCGCCCATGTTACCACTTGTGATACTCTCTGTCAGATAGTATAGTCCCGCTTCGACTTCAGTCAAATAAGGTAATGGCATAAAATGCGTCTTGCTGCAACACTCATCGGTATTTTCGCGCTAGTTATTTCGTCTTGCTCGCTTCAGCCGCACTCTGCTGTTGAGAACGCTGCCGAATTAGAGAAACTAAAAGGGCCTGAGCCGGGCTCTATTGATAAGACTCTGAATACTCAGGCCGAGCAAGCAGTTAGCCTAGGTGATTTTAAGCGCGCGGCGCAAATGTATAAGCAGCTTTCTGACAAAAACCCTAATAATAGCGAGTACTCCATTGCACTTGCTGATAGTTTGCGCCGATCAGGTGATAATGAAGATGGTCTGAAGATCATTAATGCTGTAGTGAAAAAAGATGGCAAAAACGCCACCGCCCTGGAAGTTAAAGGCCTCATTCTTATGAATATAGGTGAATTTTCTGAGGCCAGTAAAACTTTTGATCAGGTTATGAGCATTGATGGCAAGCGCTGGCGCACATTAAATGCCATAGGCATTATGTTTGCGGTCAAGAAAATGGATGCCCAAGCTATTTCTTATTATAACGAGGCCCTGAAAGCGAGCCCTGATAACCCAAGTATTCTCAATAACCTGGCACTTGCGCTTGCTATGGATAAGCAATACGACGCTTCTATAGAGTGCTTTACCCATGCAAGACATTTTCTGCCAAGCACTAGTCCTGAAATTAAAAGAATTGATCTCAACTTAGCGCTGGTTTACGCCATTGCAGGCAGGTTAGATGACGCTGAACAAACTGCGGCACCTCATTTAAGCAAAGCTGCATTATATAATAATATGGGTTTTTATGCCTATCTTTCAAAAAATAAGGAACTTGCCAAAAGTTACCTGAATATGGCTTTGACTCAGAGCCCGGTTTATTATGAGCGTGCCTGGAAGAATCTCAATGCGGTGACTGAGGATAATTCGTCGGAGGCCAATTCCGGTGAGCATCATGATATAGCGCCTGCCAATATCACTGGGGATAAAGAATTATTTAAAGAGAACGAAAACACAACCTCGTTGCCAGTGCCAGCATTACCTATAGAGGTAACAGCTCCTACTCCTGAATCAAAGCCTGTTGCGGACGCACCTGCTGTAAAAGCCCCGGTGCAGCAGGAATCACCCCCGGCTCCGGCCTCCACTGCTCCGGTTGTTGATTTAGCGAAAGAGAAGCCACAGGAAATAAAGTCTCCTGATGCGGCAACTCCACAAGACGCTACATCAGATAAGTATTCTTACTCTCCCAAAGATGACAAAACCGATAAACCCGCTGTAGCTGAACCGGCTGTTCAAGACACCAAGCCAGTTACTGCTCCTCAGGATATGCAGACGGATAAACCTGTTTTGGCTACCCCAGATGCTGATGCAAGCAAACCTGCTCTTCCGCCAACTGTAGATAGTTCTCCTGCTGCGCCTAATTCAAATAGCAATGCTCTGTTTGCCCCGCCGGCTAATGTACGGCAGTAGTCTTACTTTTTGGTTCTGAAAATTGCGGCGTCGTTCATATATTTGAGCGCCAGGGAGCGGAATTCGCGTCGGTAAAGTACCCATACCACGAAGCTTGATACAAAAATAAATGCCCAGCCATTTACAAACCAGGAAAGTGCAGCAAGCCCAAAATAATAAGCACGTAAGCCCATATTAAAATGTTTGGCGGCATTGCCAATAAGTTTGGCGCTGTTTACTGCATATGTTTCCCTGTCTACATTCTGATCATGCGCCATAGGAGCAGCACCAACAATTGCACAGGCATAATTATACTGGCGCAAAGACCATGTATATTTAAAGAATGTATATATGAAAATAACCACCAGTAAGAATATTTTTACTTCCCATAGGATTGGAGTCGTGGGTGACGCATAAGGTATTGAAGTTAAAATACCTGAAGCTTCGTCGCGGTATTTAAGAAGGGTAAAAAGACCCAGAACAATAAAAATAGTGGTACTTGCAAAAAAGGAAATACTGCGCAGAAGATTGCCAATCAAGGTAGCATCCATCATTCTGTTTTCGCGTTTTAACATCTGATGCATCCAGGCAAGACGATATTCATTAATAACACTTAGGAGCGAACTTTTGCTCTTGCTTTTATGTTCTGCAAACAAGGAATAGCCTATCCAGCAGGCAAAAAACCAGATGGGTGAAACAATATCTATTATACTGATTTCATACATAAAAACCCCCTGAATACTTTAAATGTTGCCCAAAAGTTTTTTCGTGGCAAGTGTTACGTCATTCTGGCGCATTAATGATTCTCCGACAAGAAAACAATTTATTCCAACATTTTTCATACGCAAAATATCGGAATAGGTACTGATTCCACTTTCACAGACCGTAACATAACCAGCAGGGATGGATTTCACCAACCGCTCACTAGTATTTAGATCAACTTCCAGCGTTTTCAAGTCCCGGTTATTAATTCCTATAAGGTGTGATTTAAGAGTCAGTGCACGCTTTAATTCCGCTTCATCATGCACTTCTATCAGAACATCCATGCCAAATCCCTGTGCTGCCTGTTCAAGTTCTTTTGCCCGGGAATCGGAAAGCGCTGCCATTATAAGTAATACACAATCGGCGCCTAACATTCTCGATTCTGCAATCTGGTACGAATCCAACATAAAATCTTTGCGCAGTACGGGTAATTTTACAGCATTACGCGCTGCCATAAGATAGGAATCATCCCCCTGAAAATAGGGAACATCAGTTAAAATTGAAAGACATGCTGCACCTCCCGCCTGGTAGGAAATGGCAAGATTCACCGGATCAAAATCAGTGCGTATTACTCCCTTGCTGGGCGATGCTTTTTTTATCTCGGCAATAAGGCTGGTTTTTTGATTTAACAATGCCTGCTTAAAACCTCTGGTGGGGGATAAATGGCGGATCGCGTTTATTAACTCATTCTCACTGCGCAATAATTTCTGTGCGGCTATGTGCTCACGTTTTACATCGCAGATTTCTGAAAGAACATTATTCATGGAATATTGGTAATCCTGACAAGGTTAGCAAGTGTTTCCCGAGCTTTGCCGCTATCAATAACGTCTGCTGCGATTGCCACACCCTCTTTTAAATGCTTGGCTTTATCAGAAACTATAAGCGCAGCGGCGGCATTTAAAAGTACAATATCGCGATACGCAGATTTTTTTCCGCCAAGTAGCAAGCCCAATTCTTTTGCATTGCCTGCTGGATCTTTTCCTTTTAACGCATCGGCACTACATATTTCAAGGCCAGCTTCTTCGGGGGATATTTCGAAATGGCGGATTTCATTGTTCATAAGTTCTGCGATATATGAAGTGCCAGTGAGTGTAATTTCATCCATTCCGTCAGTCCCGCATACTATCCAGGCTTTTTCACTACCGAGATTGCGTAAAACTTCTGCCATAGGCTGCAGCAATTTTTTGTCGTACACACCAAGAAGCTGACGTTTGGGATTTGCCGGATTTACTATAGGCCCAAGCAGGTTAAATATGGTTCGTATCCCAAGCTCCTGACGAATCGGTGCAACGTGGCGCATTGCCTTGTGGTAAAGAGGAGCAAACATAAAGCAGATTCCTGCTTCATTCAGAGATTTCTGCACAGTATCTTTATTTGCCTTAACGTTGACACCAAGGCCGGAAAGCACATCGGCAGAACCACTTGAAGACGAAACCGATTTGTTTCCGTGTTTTGCTACCGGTACACCACAAGCTGCAACAACGAGCGCCACTGCGGTTGACACATTCAATGTGCCACCACTGAACTTGCTCGCATCACCTCCGGTTCCGCACACATCAATGGCACCCGGCGGCGCAATTATGGTATCCATTTTGGCGCGCATGGTGATGGTGGCACCGGTGATTTCATCCACTGTTTCGCCTTTTAAGCGCAATCCCATGAGGATGGCGGCAATATGCGCAGGAGTTGCACCCCCTGTCATGATTATCTGAAACAGACGGGTGGCTTCATCTTTGCTTAAATTATTCCCGTCTGCAATCTGGGCTATGAATTTTTGTATCGTCATACATTATCAACAAAATTCTTAAGCAGCGCATGACCATGTTCGGAGGCAATGCTTTCGGGATGAAACTGTACGCCGTGAACATTGAACTCTTTGTGCTGCAAACCCATGATGATACCGTCTTCGGTTTGCGCAGTAATTTCCAGACAATCTGGCAATGATTCTTTTTCAACAATGAGGGAGTGATAACGGGTGGCATTAAATGGATTCGGCAAGCCTGCAAACACGCCTTTACCGGTGTGAGTGATTTTGCTGATTTTGCCGTGCATAGGTTTTTTTGCGCGAATCACTTTGCCGCCAAAAACTTGTCCAATGGTTTGGTGACCGAGGCACACACCGAGTATAGGAATTTTTCCGGAAGCCTCTTTTGTCAGCTCAATACATATGCCTGAATCATCGGGTATTCCTGGCCCGGGCGAGATAACGATACCTTCAGGTTTCATCGCCATTATCTCTTTCACGCTCACTATATTATTGCGTTTTACGATTACTTCTTTTCCAAGCTCGCCGAGGTAATGGAGCAGATTATAAGTAAAACTGTCATAATTATCGAGTAGCAGTATCATTGGAACCTCCATGCTTGCTCGGCTGCGCTTATAATGGCGCGCGCCTTATTGCAGGATTCCTGATATTCCGCTTCCGGGTCGCTGTCTGCCACCACTCCACCACCGGCTTGCGCGTAGACTACGCCATCTTTTATGAGGCTCGTGCGCAAAGTTATGCAGGTGTCCATGGAGCCGTTGGCTGAGAAATATCCGACACAGCCGCCATAAAAACTGCGACGTTCTTTTTCTAATTCATCAATGATTTCCATTGCGCGTATTTTAGGCGCTCCGCTGACGGTGCCTGCTGGGAAACCCGCAATGAGCGCGTCAATCGCATCGTACTTAGGATCGATTTCACCTTCGACATTAGAAACCATATGCATAACGTGTGAATAATTTTCGATGGTCATTTGTTCGGTCACTTTGACCGTGCCAAACTTGGTAACGCGGCCTACATCATTGCGCCCTAAATCGAGTAACATTAAATGCTCGGAAATTTCCTTCGGGTCGGAAAGCAAATCCTCTGCAAGTTTTTTGTCTTCTGCTTTATTTGCACCGCGTTTGCGTGTTCCGGCGATGGGGCGGATGGTCACGACATTATCGCGCAAGCGCACCAGAATCTCGGGGCTTGAGCCAATCAGCGAAAAGTTTCCGAAGTTGAGATAAAACAAAAATGGTGAAGGATTTAAGTGACGTAACGATCGGTAAAGCGAAAAATGCGGCAAATCAAATTTTGCGCTGAAACGTTGCGAAGGTACAACCTGAAAAATATCTCCGGCCATAATATATTCTTTGGCCTCGGCCACCATCTGATGATATTCGGCGCGTGTAGTATTAGAAGAGAATTGAAGTGAAGTTGCAGGGTGCACGCCGTCGGTTACAGCCGCAAGTGATGTTTGCAGGTTATGTGCAATGGAGGCAATGAGCGCACTTAAATTTTCATAGGCTGTTTTTGCGTCTGCAAAGCCGTGTTCTTTCCAAAGTGGTGCTACGATATGAAGTTCGCCCTTGATAGAATCAAAAATAATCATGATTCGTGGGCGCATGAAATAGGCATCCGGCAGGCCGATATTATCCGGATTGTTGTCTGGTAAATTTTCCATGAGCCTGACCATATCATAACCCATATAGCCGATTAGTCCTGCTGCCATTGGTGGAAGGTTTTCTGGAATATCAAGCAAGCAATCACGCATCAAAGATTTTAATGAAGTAAGGCTATTTTCTTTTATTTCTTCAAAATCCTTATCGAGAAGGGTGCCTTTGCGATTGATTTCTGCCTTAGCGCCCCGGCATCTCCAGTATAAATCTGGCTTAATGCCGATAATCGAATATCGTCCACGATTTTCACCACCGAGTACGGATTCCAGTAAAAAACATGGCTCACCGATGCGCTGCAATTTGAGCATTGCCGAGACCGGTGTTTCCAGATCGGCGATGATGGTAGCGCTTACGAGTTGCGGAGTTTTTTTATCAAATAGTGTGGTGAAATCAGCAAGGGCAGGAGAGAGGGAATATTGCATTACTCACCCCCTTCCTCATCTCTGGTTGCACCCATTACAGATTCATTGACCGACACATTATATTTGCCATGCAGATAATAAAAATAGCTATCCATGGCTTCATTGGCGAGAGTTTTGCTGAGTTCATCGCTTATAGCTTTCAGCACTTTTGGGTCAGGTGTTGCAGGCGCGGGGGTAATTTGTTTAAGCGTTGCGATTACATAGTCGCCACTCTGGGTTTGATAAGAATGGGTGGTTTCATCCGGCGCCACTTTAAATAATTCTGAAATTAATTTAACCGGTAACTGATGTTTATCACCTTGAGTGATTTCACCACTGCGCTTGAGTTTGATTGTATAATTATTGGTGGATGCAATATTGTTTTTTGCAAGCGCTTCGGAAAGTTTTTTGCCTGAGCGCATTTCAATGGCAATATCTTCAGCATTCTTTTTCAATATTGCTTCGGTTTTATCTTTCTTTAATGCAGTGATGATGGCATCTTTTACTTCTGCAAGAGGGCGCGCGTGTTCGGGTGTAGCGTTGTCCACATGGATTAGAAAGTAAGAACCATCCTGTGCTTGTAGGGCTTGAGAATTTTCTTTTTCATTTGTGGAGAAAGCCGTAGTCAGGAAGTTATCGTAAGCGGGAATTGTGGCCTTCTTACCATCAACCGTTTTGCCTTCATGATTAATGGCAGCTAATTTATTTACTTTCTGACCAATTTTTTCTGCAGCTGCATCGAGTGATTTTCCACTAGCAAGTTCGTCTTCCAGCTCATTTGCAAGTCGCGTAGTAGTTTCCTGCGCTTTTTTGGCACGCAATTCTTTGGTAATTTCCGTACGTACTTCAGAAAGCGGTGCGTTGCCTTCCGGAACAATCTTGCTTACATAAAAAATATGCCAGCCAAAATCCGATTGTATAGGTTTGGTAGTGCTTCCTTCAGTAAGCGCAAATACTGGGGCAGCAGCTTGTGCAGGCACATCTTGCTGGGTGACGAGACCTAACGAGGTTTTTCCTTTATTAACAATTTTTGCGGTTTTTTCTATGTCAGCAAATTTCTTACCGTGTGCAAGATCATCGGAAGCTTTTTTAGCATCTGCTTCCTTTTCAAATAACATTTGCTCAACCTGACGCTGTTCTGGCTTATGAAAATCCTGTATGCGATCTTCGTAAGCGTTTTTTATTTCATCTTCGGAGATTTCAATTTTTGACTCAATGTCGGAAGCTTTAAGCTCAACATAACTTATGGCACGGTATTCAGGAGTGAGAAATGATTGTGAATGTGCGGTATAATAAGTGTTCAATTCCGCATCGGTGGGTGTGGGTACCTGCTTAATTGCTGAAGCCGGTATCATAATAATGTCAGCAGCGCGTTGCTCTTCGCGGGATTTGTAAAGGGCTTCCACTAATGTATTGGGCACAATAATTCCGGAAGTGATGGTATCAACCAGCAATCTTGCGGCGATATCTTTGCGTAAATCACTCACGTAACGCGCTTCGTTCAGGCCATTTTCCTTTAAAATTGCAAGAAAGGTGGCTTTGTTAAAATGACCATCTTTATCTGCAAAAGCAGGATTCTTACCAATATCGCGGGCGATATCCTCATCGCTTACCGCAATCCCAAGATTAGTGGCTTCGGTGTTTATTATGAGATTGTTTACGAGTTCCTGCAGCACCATAGACTCAATGCCGATTTTATGGGCAAGCTCAGGGCTGTATGCTTTGCCAAGCCTTTGGCGTAATTCTTCCTGCTTGTTGTGGAGTGCATGTTGGTATTCACCCATGGATACGGAGTTTTTGCCGACCGTTGCAACGGAGTTTGAGCCACCACCTTGGCGGAACATGTCGCCTATGCCCCAGACGCCAAAGCTTAAGACCAGCAAGCCAAGAAGGATTTTTACAAAAATTCCCTGAGCGGATTCGCGCAAATGAGTAAACATATCAACCTTATAAATGCGGGGCGTTTAAAATTATTCAGTGTTTGAAGTACACTAAGGATTGCGTTTTTAAAAGGGATATTTAATATAAGGTGAATGACAATCAAGCACATACTCGGCAACTGGAAAATGCATGGCCAGAAAAAGCAGGCGATTGAGCTTACTCAGGCTATCGTGGCTTTTAAGATTCCGGAGAATGTAAAAACGGCCGTATTTCCTCCTTTTACCAGCCTGCATATCGTAGCTTCCGAGCTTATAGCTTCAAAAATAGCCCTTGGCGCGCAGGATTGCAGCAATGAAATAGGCGGCGCATTTACCGGTGACATCAGTACGCTCATGCTTGCCGAAGCCGGTTGCAAATACGTAATTGTGGGCCATTCCGAACGCCGTGCACAGCATAACGAAAGTAGTGAATTGGTAAAACACAAAGCGGAAGCCGCGATATCTGCCGGGCTTATTCCAGTAATATGTGTGGGTGAAAATATCGGGGAGCGTGAATCGGGTACATATTTGCAAGCTATAACCAAGCAAACCAAGGATTCTCTGCCTTCGCTTGCCCATTCGAGCAAATTTATAATAGCTTACGAGCCAGTATGGGCAATTGGATCAGGGAAAACTCCCTCGCTCGCAGAAATTACGGAGGTGCATAAAACTATTGCCTCGCTGCTATCTTATGATACATCAGTGGCGAAACACGATGCGGTTAAAACCGCTATTGTGTATGGCGGTTCAGTAAAACCTGAGAATGCACGTGAAATACTGGCGAGTGAAGGCGTTGACGGGGTACTGGTTGGCGGCGCAAGCCTTAAGGCGGAAGAGTTTTGTAAAATAATAGAAAGTGCTGCATAGCATTTTGAACTGAGGAAAATATGTATACGGTATTAATAGTAATTCATGCGTTAGTAACTTTTTCGTTGATTGGAATTATTCTTGTGCAGCGTAGTGCCGGAGATGGAATGGGGTTATCGAGCAGTTCATCCACGAGCTTTATGTCAGGCAGAAGTGCAGCCACTTTTGTAACCCGTGCAACGGCAGTACTTGCTGCTATATTCATTTTGCTGAGCCTCGGCATTGGCATATTAACCGCGCATAACCACACTAATTCTGGCTCTATTGTTGATAAAATCAATAATGATCTTCCTGCGGCATCAGCACCAGTTGTGCCAAAACAACCCTTAAAACCTGCTGTACCGCGCCCTGAATAATATGGATAAGACAAATACAAAAACACGCTTCATCTTTATAACGGGTGGGGTGGTGTCTTCGCTCGGCAAGGGTTTGGCGGCATCGAGTCTCGCTGCATTATTGCAAGAACGTGGCTTTAAAGTGCGCCTGCGCAAGCTCGATCCATACCTCAATATCGACCCCGGCACCATGAACCCTAACCAGCATGGTGAAGTGTTTGTAACCGAAGATGGCGCTGAGACTGATCTCGATCTTGGTCATTATGAGCGTTTCAGTGGTGTGGATGCGAAGAAAAGTGATAACGTAACGGCGGGAAGAATTTATTCCACATTGCTTTCTAAAGAGCGCCGCGGCGATTATCTCGGGCGCACCGTGCAGGTGATTCCGCACATCACTGATTTAATCAAAGATTTTATTTTAAAAGATACAGAGAATGAGGATTTTGTTCTCTGCGAAATCGGCGGCACCGTTGGTGATATTGAAGGGCTGCCGTTCTTTGAGGCCATTCGCCAGATTGGCTATAAAATGGGGCGTTCACGCGTGCTCTATATGCATCTTACCTTGGTGCCATATCTTGCTGCGGCCAAGGAATTAAAAACCAAACCAACGCAACATTCGGTGAAAGAATTGCGCTCGATTGGTATTCAGCCGGATATTTTATTATGCCGTGCAGAGCGCGAAATACCTTTAGAAGAGCGCAATAAAATCGCGCTGTTTTGTAACTTGCCGGAAGATGCTGTGTTTCAGGCACTCGATGTGAAATCGATTTACCAGGTGCCGCTGCGTTACCATGAGCAAAATCTTGATGAACGCGTGCTTGAGCATTTTGACCTGAAAGCGCCCGCACCCGATTTAGCTAAATGGAAAAATATAGTACATCGTTTCGAGCAGCCCGAAGAAGGTGAAATCACCGTTGCTATAGTTGGTAAATATACCGGCATGGGGGATGCGTATAAATCGCTCAATGAAGCACTCGATCACGCAGGAATAGCCCATAATGTACGAGTAAATCAGCGTTGGATAGATGCAAAAGGTTTTGAAAAATTAGATGTTGCCAAGAAATTTAAAGACGCTGATGCGATCTTAGTTCCCGGTGGGTTTGGAGAGCGCGGTGTGCTGGGTAAAATTGCAGCAATCAATTATGCGCGTGAGAATAAAATCCCGTATCTTGGTATTTGCTTCGGAATGCAGGTGGCTGTGATTGAATATGCGCGCAATGTGCTTGGTATTAAAGACGCGACTTCCAGCGAATTTGGTGCCTATGAGGGTGGCGACGAACGTGGATCACTTGTTGGTATCATGACCGAATGGGACAAGCAGGGCGTAGTAGAAAAACGTAGTAAAGATGATGATTTAGGCGGCACGATGCGCTTGGGTGCGTATGAGTGCAATATTATCACCGGAAGTTTAGCGGAAAAAATTTATGGCAGTAAACATATCACCGAGCGTCACCGCCACCGTTATGAAGTGAATATTGGCTATCACAAGGAATTCGAAAAGGCGGGTATGAAAATAAGCGGTCTTTCGCCGTCTGGTAAATTGCCGGAAATTATAGAACTCCCTGATCACCCGTGGTTTGTCGGCGTGCAGTTCCACCCGGAATTAAAATCACGCCCATTTGCGCCGCACCCATTATTTTATTCATTTATCAAGGCGGCCATCACTCAGGCGCAGAAGGTTAAAAAAGCAGCGTAATTAGTAGCTTAAAGGTCGTAACAAAAACTTCATCCCGCGTTCATAATATCTTAACCTATTAATGTTAGGCTAAACTCATGTAATAACTGAGATTAATATTGTGGCATCGGATTTTCAGAGAATAGCAAAAAACTGGCTATACGGAATTATGCTTGGTGCGCAGACTTTTCTGGGCTCTCCTGCACAACAGATTTTTCAACAGCAAACTACTCAGCAAAGTCCTAAGCATCAAAGTGATTGTTCGGAATTTAATAAGGTTCTCTACGAAGATACCAGTGCTCCGCACGATAAGTTAGTAATTTCATTACTCACTTCTGATGAGACTGATACCAAAGCAGCAAACAATATACTCGAAGAGTCTACAAAAGGGGATGACTATGTTGAACAACCTGTTGTGGTGAAACATGTCGATCCCAACTTAAGCCCCGAAGCTGCTGAGAAAGCTATAATCAATTTAGTTAAAGAACATATAAAAAAGTATGGCTCACTCAATTATATTCTGATTGATTCGCATGGGAGTCCCAATAAAATCTATATAGGTAATACCCTTAATCATATAGATTTTATGAAAACTATAGAAAAAGTAGTTGAAACCGCCAACGACTTAGGGGTTCATCCTAAGGCATTTGTTACGACTGGGTGCGACGAATTGGCATTAAATAGTGAATACGCAAAAAGTTACCAGTATCTGGCAACAAGCCTTAAGATTCACATCATAGGCTCAACGAGTACTTTTATGGCCGCGGGGCCTAATAGTGCTATAGGAGATATTTGGGATATTGGACCAGGTGGTGTTAAGGAAGACCAGTTAAGAGACGTTGGGTTAGCTTTGGTGAGCTATGATGCACATAATCAAAAAGTATTAGATGGTAAAAATAAATCCAGTGTACGCATAGACGATATATTTGACATGTATAAAAATGAAGCTGGTATTTATCAACTAGCGCACGGCCATAAGCTTTCTTTTCAGGATTGGGCAAAAACTAGTAATTTGCATTTTGATTTAAATAAATATTTACAAGAATATGGAAAAAATAATGACTCAAAGAAAACGGTTGAGGTTTTTGAAATTCTGAAAGGAAGTCAGGACAAAGCTTTGACGTTTAATCTTTCGGAATTCAACAAATGGTGTAAAGATAATCACATCGGTAAACAACATACCGACAATAAGACGACTATTGCATTGAATGATTCACATTTAGCAAGCCCTAGCACTTCTCCCAATGCTAAGAATCAAGGTACACCCGGAGCTCAGCAGCGTTCTGGTAGTATGCTTAAGGGATAATGATTGTTTTTGTCTGTCACTTATGACAGCATAATCCGATGAAAAAAGCACTGATACTCATTCTGGCTTATAACGCTGAACGGCATATTGCGTCGGTGTTAAGCCGTATTCCGCAATCTTTATGGAACAACGACAAATATAAATCCGAAGTGGTAGTGATTGACGATTGCTCGCAGGATGCAACGAGCCACGTTGCGCGCGAATATATTTCTGCTTCGCAAAATCCCATCCGGCTGTTGCGCAATGAAATAAACCAGGGCTACGGCGGTAATCAGAAGGTAGGCTATACTTACGCTATCGAGAATGGCTATGACGCGGTGGTAATGGTGCACGGCGACGGGCAATACCCGCCGGAGCTGATTCCTGAAATGATTGAACCGCTTTTGCGCGGAGAAGCAGATGCGGTATTTGGCTCGCGTATGATCAACAAAAAAGATGCGCTTGCCGGTGGCATGCCTTTTTATAAATTCGCTGGCAATATTGTGCTCACAAAAATACAAAATGCGATGCTGGGGAGCAATTTAAGCGAGTTCCATAGCGGGTTTCGCGCTTATGCGATTTCAGCATTGAAGAAAATTCCGTTCCAGTGCAACTCCAATGTTTTTCATTTTGATACCGACATCATCATACAGTTTGTAGATTCTGGATTGACCATAAAAGAAATTCCGATTCCGACGCGCTATGGCGATGAAGTATGTCATGTAAATGGCATGCGTTACGCGCTCGACGTGATGATTTCTACCTTGCAGTCGCGCGTGCAAAAAATAGGAATATTTTATACCCCTAAATATGATTACAAACCGTTTGCCTATCAGGAAAAAAGCAGCTTCAGAAGCAGTCATCTTTTCGCGCTCAGTCATATTAAATCCGGTGATCGTGTGCTGTATATTGGCAGTGATGACGGAGTCATTGCAAAACATATAGAAGAGAAGGGCGCGCACGTAGTCATCAGCTCGCCGGAGCAAACTGCATTTGCTACCCAGCGTTTTGATGTGATTTTACTGCTCGATATTATTGATTGCCTGCCAAATCCCGAACAATTTCTCTCAGTGCTCTATGCCTGCTGCGCCAATCAAAACCCCAAAATTGTAGTGACGAGCTCCAATATCGCGTTTTTCCTCCAACGCATCATGCTGCTGTTTGGGCAGTTTAATTATGCAAAGCGCGGTACATTAGATATGAAACACACACGGTTTTATACGTTTTCATCACTGCGCCGTATTTTTGCCAATTCCGGCTTTAATCTGATCTCTATTGAGGGGATACCGGCGCCATTTCCACTCGCTTTTGGCGACAGCAAGATTTCGCGATTGCTTATCAAAGTGAATTGCAGGCTTATAAAAGTAAGTAAATCCCTGTTTTCCTACCAGATTGCGGCGGTTTTGCGCCCGATGCCGACACTCGAATGGCTGGTGGAGCATGCCATTCAATATGGCGATAAAACGAACTGATTGCGATTTGTCGCAAAAGCAGTTAGTAAACGTGCCATGAAATCATTACCAAAGAATTACGATCATAAAGAAGCTGAGCCGCGTTTGCAGCAGGAATGGGAGAAATCCGGCGTTTATGCGTGGGATGAGACTCAGCCACGCGAGAATACGTTTGTGATTGATACCCCGCCGCCCACCGTTTCCGGCATTTTGCATATGGGGCATATCTTCAGCTACACTCAGGCGGATTTTGTCGCGCGTTACCAGCGTATGAGCGGTAAAACCGTTTTTTACCCGATGGGGTTTGACGATAACGGGCTTCCCACCGAGCGTCTCGTTGAAAAAGAAAAGAAAGTGCGTGGCGCTGCCATGCCGCGTGCAGAGTTTGTGAGCCTTTGCCGGGAAGTGGTAAAGGGTGCTGAAGATGAATTCCGAAGGCTTTTTAAAAGCACTGCCATCAGCGTAGATTGGGCGCAGGAATACCAGACTATAAGCGATGAAGTGCGCACACTCTCGCAGATGTCGTTTTTGGATTTGCTGAAAAAAGAGCAAGCGTACCGCGATTTCCGCCCGACTTACTGGGATTGGGTAGACCAAACCGCTATCGCGCAGGCTGAGATTGAAAATAAAGAAATGCCCGGTGTAATGAATGAGATTGAGTTCAGGCTCGCTGACGAAAACAATACACAAATACGCATTGCTACCACAAGGCCAGAGTTGCTCGGTGCCTGCGTTGCGGTGATGTATCATCCCGAAGATCCTAATGCTGCAATGTATCAAGGTAAGTTTGCTCTTACTCCGGCGTTTGGTGTAAAAGTTCCGATGATTGCCGATGAGTTGGTCGAGCGTGAAAAAGGCACCGGTCTTGTGATGTGCTGTACCTTTGGTGATGACACCGACAAGGAATGGTGGCGGAAGCATGGATTACCAATGCGCCCGATACTTGGGTTGGATGGTAAAATGACTTTCATTGAAGTTACGGAAAACAATCTTTGTGCCGGAATATCCTTTGCTGCTGCGCGTGATGGTAAGACACAAAAAGCGGTATTGGATACGTCAAATACGTTTGATTTGGAAATGACCATTGCGACATTCAAAAAAATAGAAGGCCTAAAGCCCAAGCAGGCGAGCATAAAAATTCTGGAGTTGCTTGAAATCGGAAGCAACGTCATTAAGCAGGATACTATTACCCATACAGTAAAATGTGCGGAGCGTTCAGGAACGCCGATTGAAATTATTCCAACTTACCAGTGGTTCATAAAAGTTACCGATAAGAAAGAAGCGCTGCTTGCCAAAGGGGCGGAGTGCAAGTGGTATCCTGAGTTTATGCAGATTCGTCTCAATCAATGGATTGAAGGCTTGAAAGAAGACTGGTGCATTTCCCGCCAGCGGTTTTTTGGCGTGCCGTTTCCAATTTGGTATTCCAAACGGGCAGGGGAAGAAGGCAAAGTGCTGTTTGCCGATAACAGCCAGCTGCCGGTTGATCCTCTGGTCGATTTACCAAAAGGTTATTCAAGCGAAGAAGTTTCCGGCAGCACCGATGTAATGGATACTTGGGCGACATCGTCCATCAGTCCACAGCTTAATGCCAAAGGAGTCAATAAAGAAAATTGTTTGGATAATAATCGTTATTCAAAACTTTTCCCTGCCGACCTTCGCCCGCAAGCACATGAAATTATACGCACTTGGGCGTTTTACACGATTGTAAAAGCGCATCTGCATTCCAACGATATTCCCTGGAAGAATTTGATGATTTCCGGCTGGTGTTTAGCTGCTGACAAAACTAAGATGAGTAAATCCAAAGGCAATGTGGTGACGCCTGTCGATTTAATTATCGATAAAGGTGCCGATGTGGTGCGTTATTGGGCTTCCACTTCACGGCTCGGGACCGACACTGCTTTCTCAGAAGATCTGCTGAAAATTGGCCGCAAGCTGGTGAACAAACTCTGGAATGCCACGAGTTTTGCCGCGATTCATTTGGGTAATTTATCGGTTCAGCCAACCACCACGATTGCGGATGTACAAAGTGGGAAAATAAGCGAAACGCTTGATAAATGGATTCTCTCGCGTTTGCAAAAAACCATTGCCAAGGCGACACTCGAATTTGAACGGTTTGAATATTGCGATGCGCGTGTTGCGGTGGAAGATTTTTTCTGGAAAGACTTCTGCGATAATTATCTGGAGTTGGTGAAAGCCCGTGCTTACGGAGAAATTTCTGATGAGAAAGGAAAAATTTCTGCTCATCTCACGCTTTATCATTGCCTCAATGCCATTCTTCGCCTGTTTGCGCCGTTTGTGCCGCACGTAACTGAAGAACTTTTCAGCCATATTTTTGACTCTGGCGTTTCCGTTAACGCGCGGGGTATGTGGCCAAGTGCAAAAGATTTTGCGGTGGATGAAGAAGCGGAAGTGAGTGGAGTTACCGCAGTATATATTTTGGAAGAAATCCGTAAAACGAAATCCGAAAAGCAAGTTTCAATTAAATTTCCAATTAAAGAGTTAGAACTGACGACGAATGGGAGTATATGGCAATCAATTGAACCCGTACTCAGTGATTTAAAGGCAGCCGGAAATGTAGAAAAAATTAATGCACTTCAAACCGATGCTGCTGGCGTTGGTATTTCTAATATAATTTTTGCAGAACAAGCTTCAGAAAATACAAATTAAATGACAGACCTTTCCCTCATCCGAAATTTTTCCATCATCGCGCATATTGACCACGGCAAATCGACACTCGCCGATCGTCTCATTGAATATTGTGGTGGGCTTGAGATGCGCGAAATGAGTGCGCAGGTGCTCGACTCCATGGATATTGAAAAAGAGCGCGGCATCACCATTAAAGCGCAGACCGTTCGGCTGAATTACAAAGCGGACGATGGCAAAACTTACATCCTCAATCTCATGGATACTCCGGGGCATGTGGATTTTGCCTATGAGGTAAGCCGTTCGCTTGCTGCCTGTGAAGGTTCGCTCTTGGTGGTCGATGCGAGTCAGGGTGTGGAAGCACAGACACTTGCCAATGTCTACCAGGCACTCGATAATAATCACGAAATTATTCCGGTACTCAATAAAATTGATTTGCCTGCTGCCGAGCCTGATCGTGTAAAACAGCAAATTGAAGATGTGATTGGGCTTGATGCGAGCAACGCTGTAATGATTTCCGCGAAAACCGGCATCGGTATTAAAGATGTGCTTGAGGCGCTGGTCACGAGATTGCCATCACCAAAAGGCGAGGCGACAAATAATCTAAAAGCCCTGCTGATTGACAGCTGGTATGATACGTATCTTGGTGTGGTGATTCTTGTGCGCATTATTGATGGTGTGCTCCAGCGTGGCATGAAAGTGCGCATGATGTTTACAGGAGCAGCGCATCAAGTGGAGCAAGTAGGTGTATTTTCGCCGAAGAAAACTCCGGTAGAGGCTTTAGGGCCAGGTGAAGTTGGCTATATTATTACCGGTATCAAGCAGGTGGCAGATTGCAAAATCGGTGACACGGTAACTGACGATCGCAAACCTTGTGAAACTGCACTCACTGGATTTAAACCGAGCGTGCCGGTGGTGTTCTGTGGACTTTACCCGGTGGACACTTCTGACTTTGAAAACCTCAAAGAAAGCCTTGCCAAACTTCGCTTAAATGATGCGAGTTTTGAGTATGAAATGGAGACATCTTCTGCGCTTGGTTTTGGGTTTCGTTGTGGATTTCTTGGCTTATTACATCTTGAGATTATTGAAGAAAGACTTGAACGTGAATTCAATCTTGATCTCATTACTACTGCGCCCAGCGTGGTCTATAAAATATTCAGAACCAATGGTGAAATATTGGAGCTTCATAACCCCGCCGACATGCCAGACCCCACCCACATCGACCACATGGAGGAGCCGTGGATAAAGGCAACCATCATGGTGCCTGATGAATATTTAGGCAATGTACTCACCTTATGCACGGAAAAACGCGGCCAGCAGATCGACTTAACTTACGTGGGAAATCGTGCCATGGCAGTGTACCGTCTACCGCTCAATGAAGTGGTATTTGATTTTTATGATAGGTTGAAATCTTGCACCAGGGGATATGCTAGTTTTGATTATCATATTGATAATTATATAGAAAGCAATCTCGTTAAACTCAGTATATTGGTTAATGGCGATCCGGTGGATGCGCTTTCCATCATCGTCCACCAATCACAGGCGGATTATCGTGGGCGTATTTTATGTAAGCGTCTCAAAGACTTAATTCCAAGACAAATGTTCCAGATTGCCATACAGGCAGCCATTGGCGGACGCATTATCGCCCGCGAGACCGTGAGCGCCATGCGTAAGGATGTGACGGCGAAATGCTATGGTGGTGATATAAGCCGTAAGCGTAAGCTATTGGATAAGCAGAAAGAAGGCAAAAAGAAGATGCGGGCGGTTGGTAATGTGGAAATCCCTAAATCTGCCTTTATTGCAGCGCTCAAAATGGGTGATACGGATTAATATTTTACGAGAAAGGTTAACCATAAGTTAATCTTTATTCACTTTTTAGGTGATTTTTTGCACAATTATGCTATTATAATAAGAACATGTCCTATTATGTTGCACATTGGATATATTGGGTTTAGAAATTATAATTAAGCTAGAGACGAGATCGCGCAAGTAGCGCATGGCGTTTACATGGAGTAACTCGATGGCTATTACACCAGTACAGGTTCTTATTTCCTCTGCGCTTGCGCAGAAAACTCCGTTTGCGAATAATATTTCGTCGCCTGCCAATCCAACGACGAATACGACGACTCCTACTAATTCTAGTACGACTTCAACTGTTTCATCTCCGGTGATTGCATCATCCAGCTTACAGGCAGTATCTTTGGATATTGCTGAACTGATAAGCCGGGTTACGACCGCACAAGTAGGTACACAGCAAATTTCCACCATTTTGCAGAATTTGCAGAATCTGGCTATTCAGGCATCTGTAGGCGATACGGATCCTGCTGCAGTGAGTCGGTTGCAGCAACAATTTACTACGCTTTACTCAGAAATATCCACTATCGCAGCCAGTACGAATTTTGGCGGCACGAATTTGCTCAATGGATCATTATCCACCAGCAATAATGACAGCAACAACCCGAATGCATCACTCACCGTTCCGAACTTAAGCGCAAAAAGTTTGTTTGGAAATACTCCGCCTTCTATTGGCACGCCTGAGAGTGCTGCTTCCGCTTTATCCGCTATATCGCAAGCATTGGATACTGTAGGTAATGCAAACGGAAGCTTAGAGAACGCCAGTAATCAGATTGGTTTTGCTGCTGCGAGCGTGGAATCGGCGCAGGCAAATAACGATGCCTCGACCTCGACACTTACAGAGGGCGATCTGAGTGGCGGTTTAAGTAATTTATTCTCCGGATTGCTCAGTAAACCGGCAGCAAGCGCCAATGCGCAAACCGGAAAATTGCCGGATAGCCTGCTTTCATTACTTACGAATTAAAAATCTAATTCGGCTTCTTCTCGGCTTGTTCTTTTGATTTTTCAATGAACGATTTTACCTCGGATATATCTGTGTCGAGATTCGCAAGATTTTCATAATCTATCGTTCCAGATTCGCTGGTAATAAACAGGAAGCTATCCTTGTCCGGATTGTCTTTTAACAGCGGCGTGAAATAATCACGGAGATACTGAATTTGTCCGGTATCGTGTTCGTATACATAAGCGGTTGCAAGTTTGAGCAGCACACTCGATTCACCCGGGTTCAGCGGCGCGCTTGGATCGTTACGGTTACCGAGGATTTCCTCAGCGGTGCTCACTACATTCGGCCAATCTTTATTGTCCCAGTAAATTTTTAGACGCAATAAATTACCTTCCGCACTATTATCACTGCTTAAGACATCGATCGCTTTATCAGAACGATCCTGCTGTGCAAGCGCTTGAGCAGTCAGACGAAGACGCAGGAGTTGCAAATCGCTTGGCAATTCTCCGTAGCCGGTGGTTTTTAGAATATCGAGCGCCTCTTTGGGCTTGTGGTTTTCAAGGTATATCTGAGCGAGTTTTGCTGCTACCCGACTGCGTTCATTACCCTGCAATCTGTTCTGCACCTGATGATTAAGCAACATGGCCGCGCGATCGAGAAGGTCAATTCCGGCAAGACGATCCGCTAAATTACGTATCATCATATCACCATCTTTATCAGCGGGTACAAGATCACGGAATTCATAAAACAGCGAAAGTGCTTCGAGTGGTGGCATACTGTCTGCACCACCTTTATTATAAAGATTGATGAATACTTCTTCCATCTTGCGGGCAGTGGTGAGCGCCTGTGGCAGCTCAGGGTAGTAAAGCACAATATCGCGCATGGTATGCAGCGCTTTACTGTATTGTTTATCTTCAAGGTAGAGGTTGCCAAGCAGGGTAAGAACGTTGAGTTCAAGATTATCACCGCGCCATACAATGCGCAGTTTTTCAAGCCTCTTAATTGCTTTTTCCGGAGTGATTCTTTCCTGGCGCAGCAGCATATTAATCATGGAAAACTCTGCGCGTGCGCGGATAAGAGGGGTATCAATATCAGCTATCTGCTGTTCCCAGATTTTTGCTGCTTCTTCTTCATTGCGGGTTTCCGAATAGATTTCAGCATGCATATAATCGATATATTTCTTTATGGGCTCATCGAGATTATCCCTGACCAGAATATCCAGAATGGCATTTGCGCTATCATATTCTTTACGGTTGATACTAAAATCCGCTGTGATAATGGCGAGTTTCTGAATGAATGCTGGTGGGTAATTGCGGATATAGTGATCGTAATTAGCCGTAAAATTAAATCCGCCCCCCTCTTCTCCGAGCATTTCTTTACATAGGTCCCTCCACATCTCTGCCTCCTTGTCACCGGCAAGTTCCGGTGATGAAAAATCACGTTCGGCATCGGCGATACGGTACATAAAGAAATAGGCTGCACCACGTAGTGATGCTACTTTGTTAGTTTTATAAAATTTATAGCTTTTCCGTAAAATATCATTGGATACGCCAAGCGCTTCGGCAAACAGCCCTTGTGCCAGATAAATATCCACCAGCCGTAACCGCGCTTTATTAGAGGATTCTGGTGTGCCGTAAGCAATATCCTGAAATAGTTTTTCGGTTACCGGGACAAAGTCCTTGTCATCAGGCAGTTTCCAGCGCGCGTAAGGATAAAGGGTTGGCGGCGTATTCGCGGCTGCAGCTTCTGCTTCCGCATTTCTGATTTGCTGGGTGATATCGGCCGAAATAGTAAGCCCGTTTGCAGCGGCTATATCTATGGAACCCTTATTGAGTAGCACTGTAATATTATCGGAAATTTTTTCGATGGCCACGCCTTGTGCGGACTTAAGCAGATTAAATTCTACAAAAGAGCGGGCAGGGGAAACTCCGGTTCCGGGGTCGCTAACCGGGATTACTTTCATATCATGGCCGGTTTCAGGATCCGTAAATGAAATAATCTGTTTTGCGGTGGGAACACCAATAGAAATAAGGTATTGTTTGAGCTCATTCGTGGTTATGGTGGGGAAAAGATACTGGGTTAACTTATCGGAGTTTTTCTGTAAGATAATTTGTAAAGTCCCTGTCTGTGATTTTACAATATTTGCAGCAAGGTTTTCATTCAAAGTGATATCAAATATCGCTGCCTGTGTTGAAGAAATCTTTTTTACGTCCTTGATAAAATGCGAATCCGGTTTGCGTAAGGATTCCGTGGTAATGCGTGATGCAGAATTAGCAACAATCCAAAGATTTTTCTGATTTATATAAACTGCAAAAGCCTCACCATTATTTATAGGAAGGTCTATGGATTCGTGGGCATCAAGCGGTATGGTTTGCCCAAAAGCCTGACATGGCAAATCAGCGCCTGCCAGAAAGCTCGCGATAAAGAATGTTATAAGTAAAAATTTTGTCCGCATTTTTTATTGTTAGCATAAGCTTAGGCGGGTGGCTAGTGGGCAGTATTAAAGAGCCGTTACATTGGCATCTGCATAATCTGCTGATAAGCACTGAGCACTTTATCGCGGATAGCGACAACTGTATTTAAGGCAAGTTCCGCGTTACTTACCGAAGTCGCCAGGTCATTGATATCTGCCTTGCCCATGAGCGCAAGTGTGCTTATTTCTTCTGCCTTGTGGCCGCTTGCCACGGTATTGCTCAGCGCATTGGTTACCAAATCGGAAAAGGAAGGACCTGCGGTTGCAGAAGCTTCATTGATATTTGTGGCAGGATTATTCGGCGCAATATTTGCGATGTTATTATAAGCCGATACTGCCTGTTTTATATCCATTTATTGCTACTTTAATAAGCCGAGTGCCTGGGAAATCATACTTTTTGATACGTCAATCACGTTTAAATTCGCTTCGTAGCTGCGCTGCGCCTCGTGCATATCTGTGAGTTCCACTACTGAGTCCACATTAGGATACAGTACATATCCTGAAGCATCAGCTGCCGGATGATTAGGCTCAAATTTCTTTTTGAATGCGCTTTTATCAACCCCATAACTGGACACAATCACTTTATTAACGCCGAGTTCATGGTCGAGCACATTTTTAAATGTAATGGTTTTGCGCTGATAAGGCGCGGCACCGGGGCTAGTTCCGGTGGAATCCACGTTCGCTATGTTTTCAGCTACTACGCGCAAGCGGTCACTTTGGGCTTTCATGCCCGCGCCAGCTATAGAAACAGAATCAACTATACCACTCATACATACCTATAAAACACTAATGCTTAAGACGGCTGAAGCCCAAGCGCTTCCTTAAACAGGTTGCCAATTTTCTTATATAAATTCGTAGACATCTGATAATCGGTAGCGTTTTGCGTTACTTTCATCATTTGTTCTTCCACCACTACTGTATTTCCAGTCGATTTTACTTCAAAAGGATTTTTTATGTCGGTAGTAAGGAAGCGCTGGTTGTAAGCTTTTGCGCCGTTTAGATGCATAGGGGATGTTGTCATTACGCTTATTTTACTGGTCTCTGCCGCTAAAGCGTTTTTAAAATCCAGCGGTACTAAATCTTGTGCCTTATAGCCAGGGACGTCGATGGATGCGATATTCTGAGCCAGCACCTTCTGGCGCTCGCCGTCATATTGCATTTTAGTTTCTAGCATTTGGCCGAGGTCGAGGCTGGTATTAATCATAGATTTGCCCAACAACACATTATAATAGATTGCAATATATGCTTTTGTTCACTATTTCGCTACATCAAAATTATCTTGTAGTTGGTTTTAGCATAAGTAGTATAGTTTCGGACACAGGTGTTCATCATGGGAAAGTTTTTTAAGTGTTATACCTTACACGCAAGATCGGAGAATCCGTTATAATTAACAATACGATAGAATTGACTGTCGTGGAAGTGAAGGGGCGTTCAGTAAAAATCGGGTTTAATTTTCCGCCGGAAGCCACGATAATGCGCAAAGAATTGCATGATCGCATTTTAGAGCAGAATATCGCCGCATCGCAGTATAGTGACGACGCAGAGATTATGGATGCGTTTGGCGAATTTGATTCGGACACAAAACACAATAAGTAATTTATTTATGGCGGATGAAGAAAATACAAAGAAAGTTCTTCCAGTCGCTGTTGCACTAAAATACGACCGGACAAAAGAACCTGCGCCTAAAGTAGTAGCCAAAGGCAAGGGGTTGATTGCTGAAAATATTATTAAGGTAGCCTTGGAACACGGGATTACCGTTCGTGAAGATGCTAATCTTGTAGAAATTCTTGATAAAATTGATATTGATTCCATCATTCCGCTGGAAGCCTATAGTGCGGTGGCGGAAATTCTGAATTACGTGTATAAGGCGAATGCAACTGCAAAGAGCAGAAAAAATAAGGTGTAGCCCATGAGTAATGCGAATCTTTCTCCGGAAATTCTAAAAAAATCCATTTTTGATCTGGTGAGTGAATGCAGAGAAAAAATGCAGAAAGGCATAGTGGATATTGCTGCTGTGGAAGGAGGCGTTCGTGCCTATTGCGAAGCGATTGCCAGTTTGCCAAAAGAGCAGGGGAAGCTCCACAAAGATGACTTAAATGAACTTATGTCAGTGATTACTAAGTTGGGTGAAGAATTGGTGGTTGCCCGTGAAGCAACCAAGCAGGAGCTTGCAAGCCTTGAGCGTTTGCGCAAAGCGAACGTTGCATATAACAGCAGTGACACTCGGGGCGGTAAGTTTAAAAAGAAAGAAGAAGAGTAATGGGTGAAGAAATTATTACTTATCTCAAAGTTATTCTGGCGCTTGCTTTTGTCATCGGCCTGATAGTGGTATCTGCCGGGCTCATCAAGAAAACCGGTCTGGATAAACGCCTCATGGGTAGCAGAGGAACAAATCCGCGATTGTCTGTTCTGGAGACAATATATCTGGATCCCAAACGGCGAATAGTGATAGTAAAGTGCGATGATAAGGAGCATGTGTTGTTACTTGGAATTTCGGGTGATCTGCTTATTGAATCGCGTATTTCGGGAGAAAAATCTTGAACTATAAAACAAAATTTTTAAGCCTGCTTACACTTTTTGCAGTGTTGATTTTTGTCATGCCCCATGATGCCTTCGCGCAAAAACTGACGCTTGATTTGGGCGATAATTCAGCGGCAACTGCGGGAGCTACCAGCGGCTCGGTGACTTCAAAAATTATTCAGCTCGTTATTCTCGTTACCATTATTCCGCTCGCGCCTTCCATCCTCATGATGGTGACATCATTTACCCGCATTATTATTGTACTCTCTATATTGCGCACTGCACTGGGATTACAGTCCACTCCACCGAACCAGGTGCTCATCAGTCTTGCGTTATTTCTTACCCTGTTTGTCATGGCCCCGGTTTTTAATAAAGCCTATGATGATGGTATTGCGCCTCTTATCAGTGGTAAAATAGCCGAGAAAGAAGCATGGGATAAAACCAGTGCACCGTTTCATGCATTCATGATGAAGAATGTTCGCGAAAAGGATTTGCGCTTATTTATGGATATGGCGCCCAATGTAAAAATCGATAAAGCCGAGGATACGCCTTTCCAGATACTCATTCCCGCCTTCATGATTGGTGAACTAAAGCGTGCGTTTGAAATCGGGTTTCTGGTGTATCTGCCATTCCTTATTATCGACATGTTGGTGTCTTCGACACTTATGGCCATGGGTATGATGATGTTGCCACCGGTGCTGATTTCGCTACCATTTAAACTCATATTCTTCGTCATCATTGATGGTTGGTACAGCTTGAGCGGAAGCCTGGTCAGAAGTTTTGGAATGCCATGATTATTATCGAATTTATTTTTGTAATGGCGTTTGTATTCTTCCTGCTTTTTCTGGGGCTAGGGGCTGCCGTATGGCTGAAATTACGCTACCATTTACGCGGAGTTTTTGGGGAGAACAAACCGCGCCCGCAGCAACGCCCCTACGACGAAAATGTCATAGAAGGCGAATACCGCATTATTGATACGGAAGAGACGAAGAAGTAATTACTTCTCGATTTCTTTCAGTTTTTCATGCAGCCAGACAGATGAATCCATGGTGGTGCCATCGCTTAGTTTAATCATATAAGGCGAGCCGGTTTCGCGCGATGTGCTTGCAACTTTTGTAATAAAGTCTTCAGCAGTAACCACACCCTGAACTTCTTTCAGCTTCGCTTCAAAGTGATCATAGGCATATTTCCCGCTATGCTCCTCCCCATTGCGGATAAAAATAATATCCGATGTGGTAAACGCATTCAGTAACGCATTGATCTTCTGTGGTTCGGTAAGTTCTGCTGCCCACGCGTTGGAAGCAAAAAGTACCACAATAAGCACGCTTAAGAATTTACGCATAAAAAACCTTTCCATAATTTGGTTAAAGGCACGCTATTCAAACGCAACTGCTATTCTCCAAGAATTTCCACTTTCCTTGTTTCTACCCGCGCTTCAAGATGCTCTGTATCGTTCAGTATATCCATGGCGTTGTACTTTCTCTCAAATAAGGTTTGGTGGAAAGTAGCGACACGCTTCTGAAGATTCTTTATGCGTTTTGCAGCGTCTGGCTGTCCGACTTGGATACTATCCAGTTCTACTGCAAAAGTATTCAACTGGCGATCATCCATGTCGCGCTGGCTTAACTGAGGCGGAGCTGCAGGAGCAGGTGCTGGCGGTATAGCATCATAAGGGACCGCTTGCCACTCTACAGTACACTGCGGCACATAAGGATAATAACCAGTAGGATTTGCGCAATACCAGTATTGAGGTGTAGTGGGTGCATATTGTTGTACCACGACTGGTGGCACATAAGGATCGGGGTAAGGGTAAACCGGTGCAGGATAAGCATACCACTGCCCATCTACGATCCACCACCAGCCGTCACGTCCGTCGTGAAAACCATGATTCCAGGATCCACCATGCCAATGCCCCATATCATGTTCGTTAAAATGATGGATGTCATGATCGTGCCAATCAGCTTTGGCATTAGTAAAAGATAGGCTAAAAAGCAAAACCCCTATTATAGAGAGGATACATAATTTTTTCATTTTTTATTCTGCCTGAATGAGGGGGACGAGCCAAGATATATAGAACAATCTTTATAGCTATTCAAATATTTTAGCAATTATGCCCAATTTATGGCTTGAGCCTAAAACATATACTGAATTTACATACTAATTTTAAGAATATTTGTGTTTGTGCCGGTTAAAGAGAGAGTTGACACAGGCTGATATACTAGTAGGCTATCCTCTTGTTACAAAATAGTTAATTGCAGAAAGTATACCCATGCCTACCTGGTCCCTGGAAGAGATAGAATGGAATAAATTTGACGCGAGCAAGGTAAAGCCGGAGTTGTTATCTATCGTAAAAGCCGCTGCTGTGGTGGAGTATAACAGCCATGATTATAGCCGTTATCTGTGCGAGGTTTTTTCAGATGATCTGGAGTTTCAGCAGGTTGCCAAAATCTGGGCTGATGAAGAAATTCAACATGGCAAGGCACTCAGAAAATGGGCGGAACTTGCTGACCCGGAATTTAATTTTGATGAAAGAGTTAAGATTTTCACTGAAGGGTATTCGTTACCAAAAAATGTAACGGAGTCGGTGCGCGGATCGCGCTCAGGCGAGCTGGTAGCGCGCTGCATCGTGGAAACCGGCACTAGCTGGTATTATGGCGCTATCAAAGATTACACCGACGAGCCAGTGCTCAAGCAAATATGCAGCAAAATTTCCAGCGACGAGCTGCGTCATTTCAAATTATTTTATAATTATTTCAATATATACCAGAAAAAAGAACCACTCAGTTTCTTTAAAAGATTATCCATAGCTATAGGAAGAGTGTTGGAAAGCGAGGACGACGAATTGGCCTATGCGTTTTACGCAACGGATACTAAACAAGCATCCTCTGTTTATAATAGGAAAACTTACACGAATAATTATTTTAATTGCGTAGGCGCCATCTATAAAAGAATCCATATCGAACGCATGACGGCCATGGTGTTTAAAGTCGTCGGACTTAAACCGCATGGGCTTCTAAACCGGGGCATCAATGTCCTGGCTTGGAACTTACTCAAACTTCGCGTTGCCTAAAAAAACTACTTAGACATTTTTGTGGCGCTGCTTGTGTCTGAGGTATTTTTGCCAAGAGAAGCCTTGAACGCGTCATTATCTTTCATTTTCTGATCCATGATTTCATCTACGGTAAGTTTGCCGTCATGGTTTTTGTCGGCATCATCAAATTTCTTGGAAACATATGCGACCATTTCATCCTTGGTTATAAACCCATCTCCGTTTGCATCCATCTGATTAAATTCATATTGAACTTTTTGTCTCATATAAGATGCTTTTTGTGCATCATCTGCGGCGGCAAAGGCAGAACCTGCTGAGATTACAAGCAGAGCAGTATAGAGTAATGATTTTTTCATATAATTATTCCAGGTTTAATATTTAACAGAGCAGATGGGCTGCAACCGAAGCTGCAGCCCACTGATAGCGCATTCCCAATGGGGCGCAACTATTCGTTAGCGGCTTTTTTCGCTGCTTTATAAGCATCATTTGCAGCATCTTTAGTATCATTAGCTGCTTTCTTTACAGCGTCTTTTACTTCGCCGTAATTTTTCTGGGCAGCACCGGTAGCTTGGTCGATTTTACCAAGCGCTTCACCTTTTTTGTCGCCCAAAGCACTATCTACTGCACTTCTCACTTTTCCACCGGTTTCTTTAACCGAACCGGCTACTGTATCTTTATTCATAAAAATTCCTTTCAGATTGTTTAAGCAGGCCAATCATGACAAAGGCGCTATAATAAAACCGTAGGAGTCTTAGGAAGATATGATCAAAAAGGCATAAAACCGCCTGTGGAAGGTGGCTAACCGGAAATCATCGAATGATTTAACTTGGGAGAATTAATTAAAATATCCTGCAAGACTTGCATTTCTATTGGTTTTATCAAGTGATGATCAAAGCCTGCTGCTTTAGAGCGTTCGCGATGCTCTTTTTGCCCCCAGCCAGTTTGGGCAACAAATAAACTGTTTTTAAGGGCCGGTATACTGCGCAATTGTAGACAAGTTTCGTAGCCGTCCATACCGGGAAGGCCAATATCTAAGAGGACTATGTGTGGTTCAAACGTTTTTGCAAGTTCAATGGCACTCGGTCCGTCATGCGCCATTTTGGCGTTATGACCAAGTAATTCCATAGTCCACAGAAGTGTCTTAGCAGAGGCTTCGTTATCGTCTACTACCATAACACGATATATCGGCCGTTCAGAAGCTTCCGGTTTATGTACTATATTTTCTTTCATGTCCCACTCACTGCAAAATTTATGCCCTATTCGTATACTAGGCATCTTATTAAAGTATAGCAGCTCTGCCAGCGGCAATATTTACTACCTTATACGATGTGACATTTCAAACATAATTTGCTGAAAAACAGGCGTTTACTTTATTAATTTACATTTTTTTAATTGACGGAGCTTGTCATGCATATGTATTTTTTATGAGTTCAAGTAATAAGTATGTGTTCTATATATATTTTCTAAATCCAAAATAGGAGCATCACAATGAAAAATCTCAAAAAATATTTATTAAGTGCCTGTGCGTTGTCTGCCTTAATATGTAGCCCCGTACATGCGGATATTGGCTCAAATCCCGATTGGTACCTTGGTCTAAGCGGGGATTTAACCTGGCTTCGTCATTCCGATACTGGCGGCGGCGGTAATATAGCATTAGGACGCGCTTTTCAGACTGGCAGTTTTGGTGATTTCCGCCTTGAAGCCGAGGCGGGTTATCACGAAACTTCAGGCAGCCATTATTATTCTTACATGGGCAACGCTTATTATGACTTCACCGGTTTGGCCCCGTCTATGCCATGGAAACTGACTCCTTACATCGGTGCAGGTATTGGTGATTTGACAGCACATCTGGATGAAAGTGATAGCTCAGGCAGTTACAATGTACATGGCAATGTATTTGCTTATCAGTTTATGGCTGGTGTGAACCTGAATGTTGATACTATTCCGAATGTTGACTGGTCTCTTGGTTACCGTCACGTGGGTAGCAGCGACGTAGATGGTACTAATAATGTCGGTGCCGGAGTGTCAGACAGAGTTATTTCTGACAGTATTGAGTTAGGCGCCCGCTTCCACTTTTAAGGCCTAGCACTTGTTGAATAGTTGAGATATAAGAATGCTGAACAGTGATGTTTGGCATTCTTTGTCTTACATAAGACTTTAAACCTCTATAATGACTGAGGAGCTCTGATGCATAAACCTATTTCCTCATTTATATCTGCGGCTTTAATTCTAATAAGTGCTGCGGCATTTGCGCAGAATGCTTCTTCGCTAGTAACTTCTCCGGGTTCTTCAGTTACCACAACCACTACAACGACGGTTACAACGCCTGATACCAACGGTGTTGTATCTACTTTACCGGATGGGACTAAAGTGGAAGTTGATCCGGATGGCTCGGTATATGTAGTATATCCCGACGGAGCAAGAGTTGCCGCTCCTGATGGCGTGCATACTCTTGCTGACGGTGCCACTATTACTGTAAAAGGCGGCAAGAAATTTTAAGGAGCAGGTTGCATGAATTTAGCAAAGAAACATTGTGTTGCCTGTAAAAAAGGCACGAAAGGTCTTTCCTCCAAAGAGGCGGCTAAATTGCTTGAAGAAGTTGATGGCTGGAAAATCAGCAAAGATAAAAAATGGCTGCAGAAATCCTATACGTTTAAAAACTTTCTGAGTGCACTGCATTTTACCAATAAAGTGGGAGCAGTTGCAGAAAAAGAAAACCATCACCCGGATTTAAAACTAGGTTGGGGGTATGTAAAAATAAAACTGCAAACCCACGCGGCAGGTGGGCTACATACCAATGATTTTATTCTCGCTGCAAAGATTGATGCACTCTAACGTTTCTTTGTCTTAGCGGGCTTGCCGCCGTTAATATAATCATGAATCACGCGGCCATAGGGCAGGGTAATATCGGCAATAAAATGGCTACCCCCGATTATTTTCTTCACAGGAAAATCGGCAACCGGTGCATTGACGTGCGGCACTAAATGTAATCTCGCCGGGCCGCTCCACGCACCTTTTATGGTTGCATCACACATATTATAAGCAACAAGCTGCGCGATTTCCATATTACCATCCACGCCGGGAATCAGTTTTAAATTCACCTGCGTCTTGGTAAGTTTTTTGATGATGGCTTTGGGGTGGCGCAATTCCATATGCAGGGGATTGGAAATTAAATTCTCGGTTTTATAGCCCATCGTGCCCATAGAGACGAGTTCTTCGTCATATTTCAAAGTGCCGGTTAAGGTATCATGAATTACTTTTAATTCCGGCTTGCCATATTTTTTAGGGAAACCCCATATCTCGCGTCCGCCGGTCATGGGTGGTTCATCGTCGAGATACATCTGACAGGTGAAATTCACCTCTTCGCCGTTAAAAAGACACGGAATTACTATACCGCTTTCCATGTAATCGCCGAAGCCGGAGCTGTCGGGCATTTTGATAAATTCGTAAGCCACGAGATTGCCCGGTGCAGGCTTTAAAGGTTCGGGAAGCGCATGGCGAATGGCTTCAGGGTCGGTTTCATAGGTAATAATAAAATATTCACGGTTTACGAAACGGTATGGGCCTTTGGGGTAGCTCGGCGCCGCAGCAGGCATGCCGGGAAGTGCCAGAATTTCATCTCTTTTCATAAACTGTTCCTTACACGATTAAACGAATGGATTACTTATACTTATAAGCTGAGAGTGCGTGCAAGTACATAAGGAAACCATACTTAAAGGAGAGAAAAATGCTTAAGGGAAAAAATGCTATCGTGACTGGTTCCACCAGCGGGATTGGTATGGCGATTGCGACCATGCTTGCGGAAAACGGATGTAATGTGATGATCAACGGATTTGGTGACAAAGACCAAATCGAGAAAGAGCGAAAAGAATTAGCCGATAAATATAAAGTGAAGGTTGCTTATTCTGCGGCTGACGTCACAAAATCGGATGAAATTGAAGCGATGGTAAAAGAAGCCCATAAGACTTTTGGTAGCCTTGAGATTTTAGTGAATAACGCAGGGATTCAGTTTACCGCAACCGTGGATAAATTCCCCGATGATAAATGGAAGGCGGTGCTTGAGACCAATTTATTCGCATCTTTTTATGCCATAAAACACGCGGTGCCGATTATGAAAGCGCAGAAATATGGTCGTATCATCAATACTATTTCCGTGCACGGCTTAGTGGGATCGATTGAAAAATCTGCGTATGTGGCGGCCAAGCATGGGCTTTCCGGGCTTACCAAAGTCGTGGCCTTAGAAACTGCAGAAGATGGTATTACTTGTAATGGCATTTGCCCGGGCTGGGTACTGACGCCGCTTGTGCAAAAACAGATTGATGACCGCGCGCAAAAAGAAGGCAAAGACAAAGACGCAGTAAAAAAAGAATTGCTCGAGAAACATGCGATAAAGGAATTCGTAAAACCGGAAGAAATCGCAGGAATGGTAGTTTACCTCTGTGGGCCTTACAGTAACCCTATTACAGGTTCCACTATTACTGTGGATTGCGGCTGGACGGCGGAATAACTCAATTCTTAAACGCCTGAATTCCTGTGATGGCTTTGCCGAGGATGAGTGCATGAATGTCGTTTGTGCCTTCATAGGTGTTCACACTTTCCAGATTCACCATATGGCGCATGACGTGGTATTCGTCAGCGATACCATTGCCACCATGCATGTCACGTGCAGCGCGGGCGATGTCGAGTGATTTGCCGGTGGAGTTGCGTTTGATAAGTGAAATCATTTCCGGTGCGGCTTTGTCTTCGTCAATGAGTCTTCCCACTTTCAGGCAGGCTTGCAGACCGAGTGCGATTTCCGTTGCCATGTCAGCAAGCTTTTTTTGAATGAGCTGATTAGCAGCAAGCGGGCGGCCAAATTGTTTGCGCTCTAACACATAACTGCGCGCGGCTTCATAGCAGAATTCTGCGGCACCGAGTGCGCCCCAGCCAATGCCATAACGCGCTTTATTCAGGCAACTAAATGGCCCGCCAAGTCCGCTGGCATTGAGTTTATTTTCATCGGGCACGAACACTTCATCCATCAATATATTTCCGGTGGTGGAGACCCGCAGCGAAAGTTTACCTTCAATTTTCGTTGTCTCCAGCCCTTTCATGCCGCGATCTAAAATAAATCCGCTGATGGTGCCGTCTTTTATTTCCTTATCGCCGTATATTTTAGCCCAGACGATAAACACATCGGCTATCGGGGAATTGGTAATCCATGTTTTTGAACCACTCAGTTTAAAGCCGCCTGCAACTTTGGTTGCACGTGTGATCATGCCACCGGGGTCTGAACCATGGCTTGGTTCAGTGAGGCCAAAGCAACCAACGATTTCGCCGGTGGCGAGACGTGGGAGGTATTTTTGTTTTTGTGCGGGCGAGCCAAATGTATCAATTGGGTGCATGACCAGGCTTGATTGTACGGAAAGTACCGAACGGTAACCGCTATCCACCCATTCTACTTCGCGTGCAATCAACCCATAACAGACGTGATTCACGCCTGCGCAGCCGTAATCTTTGATAGTTGAACCTAAAAACCCTAGTTTTCCCATCTCGCGTAAGATTTCACGATCAAAATTTTCATGACGATTAGCTTCAATAATGCCGGGAAGCAGTGTTTCACGGGCAAATTTGCGGGCAGTTGATTGGACAAGGCGTTCTTCTTCGCTTAATTCTTCGTCAAGCAGCAGGGGATCATTCCAATGAAACGGATTTTTCATAGTACTAGGTTAATAATTGAGCCTCGATCCCAGTATATGCCTTTGGCAAGTGCTGCTACGGCACGTTCTACAAGCGCTTCAATAATTTCCTGGGTGGGGATATAATTTTTTATTGGACGGGGAGGTGGAGTCAGTTCATGGCGTTCATAGGAGCGTGCGCCTGCTTTATCTTGAATCACCAGCTTGCGTTTGGTGGGTCTTGTTGCAAAGCCGCCTATGCCAGTTGGAATAAATTCAGCCATGATTTTCTCCTTAATTTACAGGATTTATACTAAATAATATGCTAATCGTAAATCTAGAACTGGAAAAATCTTTAATAATTATTAGTATAAGCCTCTATTTTGTTATAAAAGTCACATACCGCCGGAATTAAATTTTTAATTTCGAATCTTTACAAATTTTTAATAATTACCGTGATAAAAGCCTTTTAAGGGCAAAAAAGTTGCTGCAGGAGTGCTTTTATCACGTTATATAATATGGATATATGGGCAAAAAGATTTTAATAGTTGAAGATAACGACCTTAACCTGAAGCTCTTTAATGACCTTCTCCAGGCACATGGTTATGAAACCGTTGAGATTAAGGACGGGCTTGATGCGGTAAATGTGGTAAAACGCCACCGTCCGGCTCTCATCATCATGGATATTCAGTTGCCGGAAATATCCGGACTTGATGTCACCAAGAAAATCAAAGCCGATAAAGATATCGCTGACATCCCGATTATAGCGGTAACTGCGTTTGCCATGAAAGATGATGAAGAAAAGATTCTTCGTGCGGGTTGCCAGGCCTACATTTCCAAACCTATTTCAATCGTGAACTTTCTTGAAACGATTAGAAAATTTCTTGGTGAGAGTTAAGAATGTCAGCTGAGATATTAGTGGTGGATGACGTTCCGGCCAACGTCAAATTGCTGGAAGTCAAACTTGCCAATGAATATTATGACGTTATCTCCGCAAAAGACGGCTATGAAGCCATAAAAAAAGCGAAAGAACACAAGCCGGATCTGATTTTGCTCGACGTTATGATGCCGGGCATGGATGGGTTTGAGACCTGTCGAAAACTCAAAGAAGACATAGAAGTTTCGCATATCCCTGTAGTGATGGTAACAGCGCTTTCTGAGACCGCTGACCGTGTTCGAGGGTTGGAAGCAGGAGCGGATGATTTTCTTACCAAACCTATCAATGATATTGCCTTGTTTGCCCGTGTTAAATCGCTGGTGCGTATTAAAGTCCTGCTCGATGAGTTGCGCCTGCGCGATAAAACCGGTGTAGAAATGGGTGTGCTGGATGAAGGTGAGAATACATTTACCCAGAATGTTTCCGGCTCGCGCATACTTATCATTGACGACGACGTGGTGCAGTTGAAACATTTAACCGAGCGCTTAGAAAAAGAATACGCTATTGAAGGGCTTTCTAAGCCAGAAAGCGCTGTCAATATTGCAACGCACGGTACGTTTGATCTGATAATAGTAAGCACTCAGCTTGTTGATATGGACGGTTTGCGCCTTGCCTCGCAGATTAAAGCGCAGGAAGCCACCCGCAGTGTGCCGGTTTTAATGCTGGTGGATGAAGACGATACACGCGCGATGTTAAAGGGTCTTGAGCTTGGCGTGAATGATTATATCGTCATGCCGGTTGACTATAACGAAATGTCCGCGCGCATAAAAACACAGATACGCCGCAAGCGTTATCAGGATGCGCTTAAATCCAATTATCAGCAGACTATTTCACTTGCGATCACCGATGGTCTTACGGGTCTTTATAACCGCCATTATTTAAATGCCCATTTGGATAACATGGTGTTGTCGGCACTGCATAACAACAAATCACTTTCACTTATGATTTTGGACGTGGATCATTTTAAACAGGTAAACGATACTTATGGCCATGATGTAGGCGATGAAGTATTAAAACAATTATCCGCACTGCTCATAAAAGACATTCGTAGTGCCGATTTAGCAGCGCGTTTTGGCGGTGAGGAATTTATAGTGCTCATGCCAGAGACCGATAAAAAACAGGCAAATGATGCTGCAGAGCGTATGCGCCGCAATATTGAGAATGCAGAACTAAAAGTCAGCAATGACGTAGGTATGCTCAAAAAGACAGTGAGTATAGGTGTTGCGTACTTAAACGAAATGGGTGATTCGGGCGCAGCGCTGCTAAAACGTGCAGATGAAGCGCTTTTCAAGGCCAAAAACAGTGGGCGCAATCAGGTGGTGAATTCCACTCTGGAATAATTATTATTTCTATTCAGATAGTTATATTATTAATTGCTTGAAGTGTATTTGTCACGAAATCGTAACAATTATTTGTTATAGTGGAGTATCAAATGAGTGATTTTTATGTACGAGAATATGGGCAATCACGTTAATCTGCTCACAAAGCCACCCCTGAATATAGAGGGTGCGCAAACCCGCGAGGAAAGTGCAAAAAGTCTTGAGGCACAGGTCAATGCTTTGCTTATGAGCATAAGCGTTGCGATGGCGCGTATCAATGCTATGCAGGCAACCAATAGTTCCGGTGCGCTGAATCAACTTGCTACTAATTACATGTCGCTGCAACTGCGGGCCTTCAATATTCTTCATGCGCTTTCCGACCCAGCTGCTGCGGCAAGTTGTATCACTGCACTTTCGATTGAGCAGGCGCACCTGAATTCGCAACTCTACCAGAATATATTTGATGCGGAAAAACTTGCAGCTGAAGAAAATGCAAACAAACCTACCCTGACACTGGATGAGCTTGAAGCTGCTTTAAATAATGTTCCTGCAATGAATAAAATCAATATACATATCGGTGAACTCAATAAAGTTAAGAAGAAATATAAAAAAGTTGAAGAAGACTTTAAAGAAACCGAAAAAGGGTTTGATGATTTTGACACCACAATGCAAGCTACAACAGTAGTTGAAGATGAAAAAACCATGGCTGCTGTACTGGATGTAGCAGCGTTGGAAATGGCTGAGAAAGCCTTGAAAGAGGAAGAAGAATTAATTAAAGCCGGCGCAGAAGAAGTTGAAACTGAAGAAAAAATACTTACCCGCCGTGAAAGAGTAAAAGCTGCTATCCGTGAACGCGCCAAAAACATTCATGCTACCGCCAAAGATATTCACGAAGGTATGCGTAGCCATTTCACTATTGGAAAAGAACGTGTTCTTAATGCGTACGGCAAGTTTGTTGCCGAGCCTGCCAAAAAATTTGCTGCCAGCTATCCCGAATATTGTGAAATGGCAAAAAATACCATTGGCGAGAGGGCGGCTTCATGGGGTGCAAGATTTAAGAAGTTTGATGAGAGATTGCAAAATATGCATACTGCCATTGAAAGCGCTGCCGATAATGTAGCTCTCGAGCAAAACATTAAAACACAAATCAATGGTATCAAGGAAGAATTTAAATCGGTTGGGCATGAACTTGATACACAAGCTGCTATTATTGAACAAGAACTGGAACTGGCTCACAGACAGAAAATTGCACTTGAGAATTTATTAACCGGAAAGTCGGATGATCTAAAAGGCACCGCAAAACTTCTCGGAATGAAAGAAACAGACTTACTCAAAGAAGTAGGAGAATTCCGTGCAAAAGCTGGTATTGAAACCCTGCCGACACAAACTGCTTTTAAGAATGTTCTGGATAGTCTGAATAGCTGGCTAAATGCTTTCAGAGGTCAAGGCATGGGCGGTAAAGGTGGCGTAAATTAAATTACCAGTGGTGTTCAAATTTCCTGCGTATAAATATCGCTATCGAATTCATTGCTGCCAAGGCAATCAATAACACTAATATTCCAGCATCTGTTTTTTCCACAAAACTTTCCTCCGGGCTTGTCGCCCAGAGGTAAATCTGCACCGGCATTGCCGTGGCCGGATCAAGCGGAGTGTGTGGAATATCAGCAATAAATGCCACCATACCAATCATCAGAAGTGGTGCAGTTTCACCCATAGCTCTTGCCATACCAAGAATGGTTCCGGTCATAATGCCGGGTATCGCAAGTGGTAAAGTATGATGCAGCACCACTTGCAGCGGTGACGCTCCAAGCCCACGTGCGGCGTCTCGTATGGAATCAGGTATTGCACGAAGGCTCGCACGCGTCGCAATGATTATGGTGGGTAAAATCATCAGTGCAAGCGTGAGGCCACCTACTAACGAAGCAGATCTAGGTATTCCAAGAAGATTGATATAGACGGAAAGTCCAAGCAGTCCGTAAACTACAGAAGGCACTGCTGCAAGATTGTTAATGTTTAACTCAATCCAGTCGGTCAGGCGGCTTTTTTTGGAAAATTCCTCCAGGTAAATTGCAGCCATAACGCCCACCGGAAACGCCACCAAAATGCAGGATAAAATAGTAAACAACGAACCAACCATGCTGCCCATAAACCCCGCGAGCTCAGGCTCACGGGAATCTCCGGTAGTAAAGAAATAGGAATTCCATGTAAGTTTTACAGCATTCGCATTTTGAAGAGTGCTGAGCCAACCCAACTGTTCATCGCTTATTTTGCGTGCTGTGGCTGGTGTAGCTGTGGTTATATGGGATTTTACTGCGCGATCGACTTTATCTGAAGCCGGAAGCCATAAAGTTATGGGCTTGCCCACGATGGATGGATTGGCAATCATCGCATCACGGATGGTTTGCGTGGCACCCGAACTTATAAGTCCCACTAGCTCAAGAATGTCTTTGCGGTTTTTTGTATCGGGGAATTGCATGAGCAGGGATTTTTTAATAAACGGACTTACGTCGGTATGCCTCCATAGTTTTGGGTCACTTCCTATTACGCTGGATTCTATATTTAAAGTAAGGCGTATTTCTGTATGCAGAAACCCTTTCCATCCGCCAACTATGAGAGTGCTAAGCAGAAATGCCAGTGAAATAAGTGCAAAAGCAATTGCAAGCTGGCCATAGCGCCGAAAACGTTTTTCAGCACGGTGACGTTTTTCAATAAGAGTAAGTGGAATTCTACTCATATGCCTCGCGGTATTTTTTCACTATCATTAAAGCGACCATATTCAGCATGAGCGTAACGATGAACAATGTGAGGCCGAGGGCAAATGCAGCGAGGGTTTTGGTGTTGTCAAATGCCTGATCGCCCACCAAAAGCGAAACAATTTGTGCGGTCACCGTTGTTACTTCCGAAAGTGGGTTGAAGGTAAGGTTAGCAGCAAGTCCTGCTGCCATTACCACGATCATGGTTTCACCAATAGCGCGTGAAACACCAAGCAGAACTGCACCCATTATGCCCGGAAGCGCTGCAGGGAGAACGACTCTGCGAATAGTTTCAGATTTGGTTGCGCCAAGCGCGAGCGATGCATCACGCAGCGATTGCGGCACGGCAGTGATGATATCGTCAGAAAGTGATGATATAAAAGGAATGATCATAATGCCCATTACAAAGCCTGCGGACAGTGCGCTTTCAGTGGATATATCAATTCCCAAAGTGGCACCCATAGTTCGAAGCAATGGTGTTATAGAAATAACTGCAAAATATCCGTACACTACTGTCGGTATCCCCGCTAAAATTTCCAGCAAGGGCTTTACCGCAGAATGCGCTGGTTTAGAAGCATATTCTGCCATGTAAATTGCAGAAAACAGGCCAACTGGAACGGCTACCATCATAGCAATAATCATGATGAGGAATGTTCCGGCAAACAGCGGAAGTATACCAAATGCGCCGGAGCTGCCTACCTGATCGGAACGGATCGCAAGTTGTGGACTCCATTGCAGGCCAAACAAAAAATCTTGAAGTTTTATAAAATGAAAGAATCGTAATGATTCTATAAGTACGGTAAGAATAATGCCGCCGGTAATGGCTACGGAAAATAAAGCCGAAAGCATAAATAATGTTTTCAGGCTTTTATCGGCAAACTTTCTATTCTTTTTCTGCATAAGATTATTCTTCTGCATAGAGGGGAAGGTAAACACTAAATGTGCTGCCTTCACCTACCACGCTGTCCACCACAAGTACACCATGATGACGGTGGATGATATGTTTTACAATGGCAAGGCCAAGGCCAGTGCCCCCGATTGCGCGGGTTCTGGCAGAATCCACACGGTAAAAACGCTCAGTCAGGCGGGGAAGATGTTCTGAAGGAATTCCGTCACCGTGATCGATAATGGATATGCAAATGGCCCGGTGCAGCTTCGCCATAACCTGCTCTTGTGGCAACACCGAAGTAACGCGAGCGCTTACCACAACTTCTGTTCCGGCATTGCCGTATTTTATAGCGTTACCAAGTAAGTTGTGCATCACCTGCATCAATTCACGTTCTTCACCGCGCGCATTAGGTAAATTATCCGGCACATCGAGCTTTATAGTCATGGACTTATCTTTAAGTGCCCAGGAGAATGTTTCTTTTTCATTACGAATAATACGTAAAATATCGACTTTTCCTTCAGGAATAGTTTGTGCATTCATTTCAATTTTTGAAAGCGACAATAAATCGTTAATCAGATTAGTCATGCGAGTAGCCTGATCATCCATTACCTTTAAGAATTGTTCGTGCACGGCGAGGTCGTCTTTGGCAGGGCCGCGCAAAGTTTCAATAAATCCTTTAATACTGGCAAGCGGCGTGCGTATTTCATGACTGGCATTGGCGACGAAATCGGCGCGCATTTTTTCTACACGGCGCAGTTCCGTCACATCGTTTAAAGTAATAATAACCGAAATTCCGCCACCAGATGCCACCGGAAAACGCTCAATAATTGCGCGAAAATCACGCGGTACTGGCTCATTTAAATGAAATTCCAGCTCACGTCCGCGTAACTCTTCAATTACTCCGGCAACGCCGTTTAATAAATCATCATTAGGAATGATATTGCCCAAATGCTTATTCGCAAGATTCTGACCAAATATAGAACGCGCGGCTTTATTGGTGCGCACGATAATTTTATCATCATTACACATGACCAGAATATCAGGCAGGGAGTCCACGAGGATCTCGCGCTCGGTGATGATGCTGCCCATCTGCTGCTTTTTCTTTTCCCATGAATGATGCAGATGGATGAGCGCGCGCGGCAATTCACTCACCGCACTTAAATATTTTATATCGGGGTCTTCAACCTGCTTATCTTCCGCGAGGTCATTTACATAATTTGTGAGTGTGCTGACATTGGCGAGAAACAGTTTGGTGATGAGGGTGGTAAACACCAGAATGAGAAAATAGGAATAAAGCGCCCCGTCAAAAGATAGGGAGCCAAAAGCTGCAAGCAACAGTAACACCACGAGTGTCGGGGCGGTGACAATCGCTACGGTTTTAATTAATGTTACAAATGAAATGCTTGTCCGCGATGACATGGTTTCTGTAATGGTTTTTGTTATTTTTTTGGTCGCAGGTTATTTTGCCGCATTATGCGGGCAATCGCCAGCGGAAAATACAAAGAAAAATAGGAGGATTACAGAAATAGTAGGGAGTGTGGCAAGCTATAAGATTGATTTAAACGCACAATTTCAGAATGATAGCAAAAAACACAAGGGTAAGGCCTGATACCGCTATGAAAAACTTTTTGTTGTTTTCCTGCGATATTGCAACTGCTTTGGCCTGACTTTTGCGTTTTTGCGGGTGCATTTGCATTGCTCTCCTTAATGTTTTAAATATAGGCTATTTGACCCACTATAGCAAATAAATGTTACGGTTTTATGACGGAAATCATTTTTTCTTAAAATTTTTGGATTTCACCTTTCACCATCAATACTTCTTTGCTACATATTATTCATGCCAGCATCATTTGTTCATCTGCGCGTGCGCAGCACCTATTCCCTGCTTGAAGGGGCGATTCGCATTAAGCCGCTTGTTGAGCTTGCGGTGCAGAATAAACTGCCAGCTCTGGCGCTTACCGACAATAATAATTTATTTGCATCGCTTGATTTTTCTGCGACTGCCGCGTCTGCCGGAATTCAGCCTATCATCGGGTGTTTGCTGTCATTTTCTGCCATGGATCAGACCGATCACCGCCATTTATCCAATACAGGTATTGATCAACTATTACTTATTGCAAAAAACCAGACTGGTTATGGCAATCTCCTTAAATTATGCAGCAAAGCTTACCTGCAACCCGAAGACGGCAAAGCGCCACTACTTAATTATAATGACTTAATCGGCCACACGGAAGGGCTGATTGCCTTGACGGCTGGCTTAAATGGTGCAGTAGGGAAACGTTTGCTGCATGGACATAAAGAAGCTGCCACTGAAGCGCTCGCCCAGCTTATGAACTGGTTCCCCGGAACTCTATATATAGAGTTAATGCGTCACGGAATTGAAGATGAAAAACGGATTGAACCAAGTTTGATTGAGCTTGCGCAAACTCACAATATTCCGCTCGTTGCCACCAACGACGTGCATTTTTCTACCGCCGAGATGTACGATGCACATGACGCGTTGGTGTGCATTGCAAGCGGACGTTATGTTTCAGAAAGTGACCGCCCGCGCCTGACACCAGAACATCGCTTTAAATCGCCAGAGGAAATGTGCGCATTATTTGCCGATATTCCTGAAGCGATAGAGAATACTCTGAACATTGCAAAGCGTTGCGCATTTATGTCGCCTGCGCGTGCACCTATTTTGCCAAAATTTGCTGAAGACGAAGCTGAGTTGCTTCGGAATCAAGCGAGGGCAGGGCTGAACGAGCGTTTAATAAGCCATGTGTTTACCGAAAACATGGGCGAAGAAGAAAAGCACAAAGTAGCCGAGCCTTACATTGCGCGACTTGAGTTTGAGCTTGATGTTATCATCAATATGAAATTCCCGGGCTATTTTCTTATCGTTTCTGATTTTATTCGATGGAGCAAGGAACATAATATTCCAGTGGGGCCAGGACGTGGTTCTGGTGCAGGTTCTGTAGTTGCATGGGCGCTGCTTATCACCGATTTGGATCCATTAAAATATGGTCTGCTGTTTGAACGATTCTTAAATCCTGAACGTGTTTCCATGCCGGATTTCGATATCGATTTCTGTCAGGATCGCCGCGATGAGGTGATCAATTACGTTCAGCAGAAATACGGCGCTGATCGTGTGGCGCAGATTATTACTTTTGGAAAATTGCAGGCGCGTGCAGTGCTGCGCGACGTGGGGCGCGTGCTGCAACTGCCTTACGGCCAGGTGGATGCCATCTGTAAACTCGTGCCGAATAACCCGGCCACTCCGGTGACGCTTGCACAGGCGATAAAAATCGAACCGGCATTGCAAAATGCCATTGATGACGATGAGTCCGTAGCGCGTATGGTGAATATCGCGCTCCAGCTTGAAGGACTAAACCGCCATGCATCTACTCATGCGGCAGGTGTGGTGATTGGTGATCGCCCATTAGATGAATTGGTGCCGCTTTACCGCGATCCAAAATCCGACATGCTGGTCGTGCAATATTCGATGAAATATGCCGAGCAGGCGGGGCTCGTAAAATTCGACTTTTTGGGTTTAAAAACATTGACTGTTTTGCAAAAGGCAGTGGAATTCGTCGAAAAAAGTGGCACAAAAATTGACCTGCTGAAACTGCCGGAAGGCGATCTAAAAACCTATACTATGCTCGGCAATGGCGATGCAACCGGCGTGTTCCAGCTGGAAAGCACCGGTATGCGCGACACGCTGAAACGATTAAAGCCTGACTGTCTTGAAGATATTATCGCGCTTGTGTCGCTGTATCGTCCTGGCCCGATGGACAACATCCCCACTTATATTTCACGCAAACATGGGCATGAAAAACCAGAATATCTCCACCCGAAACTCGAGATGGTGTTGCGCGAAACGTTCGGCGTTATTATCTACCAAGAGCAGGTGATGCAAATTGCGCAGTTGCTTGCCGGTTATAGTCTCGGTGAAGCGGATTTGCTACGCCGTGCGATGGGTAAAAAAGATCGCGCTGAAATGCAATCACAGAAGAATATATTCATATCACGCGCGGTAGAAAACGGTGTTGTGGAAGCGCAGGCTAAAAGTATATTTGATCTCATTGCCAAATTTGCCGAATACGGTTTTAATAAATCACACGCGGCTGCTTATGCGCTGATTGCCTACCAGACCGGCTATATGAAGGCTAACCATACGGTGGAATTTTTAGCCGCTTCCATGACATATGATTTGCATAATACCGACAAGCTTGCAATTTTCCGTGAAGATGCCATGCGCTTCGGCATTAAAATGCTGGCACCGGACATCAATGCATCTGACGTATATTTTACTCCTGAGGGCGAGCGTTCCATTCGCTACGGGCTTGCGGCTGTGCGCAATGTCGGTGATGCGGCTATGGCGCAACTTGTGGAAGAGCGCAACAAAAACGGGTTGTTCAAAGATATCTGGGATATGGCTTCGCGCTTGCCTGCGCAGGTAATGAATAAGCGCCAGATGGAATATTTAATCAAGGCCGGTGCGTTTGATTCGATTCATAAAAACCGCAACCAGCTTATGCAGTCGCTGGAACTTATCATCGGATATAACAATACGATTGTGCGCGAAAAAGAGAGTCAGCAGGTGAATCTGTTTGGTGGCGCGGAATCGCAAAATATTAATTTACCATCCTTACCGGTGACCGATGACTGGGTGCCGATGGAACGCATGGAATATGAAAACGAGGCACTTGGGTTTTATTTATCTTCGCACCCGATACAGGGCTACCGCGGCGCGTTACAGCGTATTGGTGCGATGCCTTCGCAAAACTTTATGACCAAGCTCGGCACCGGCTATTCGCAGATTAAAGTGGCGGGACTGGTAAGCAAAATAAAAATACGCTCTTCGGAAAAAGGTCGCTTTGCGTTTGTGACGATGTCGGATGAAGGCGGTGTGTTTGAGATGTCGATTTTCAAGGAAGAAATCTTAAATCGCTTCCGCGCGCAGTTAGAAGGAAACGCCATGATTGTGGCAGTGGTCGATGCCAAGCGTGAGGAAAATGGCGCGAAGCTTATTATGCAATCCATGCAGCCGTTGGAAGAAGCGATTGCTTCGGTGAAGTCACTCGCCATGCCGAAGAAGCTGCGAATTACCATTAATTCTGCGTCTGCTGCTGCAAAACTTCGCGCAGTACTTGGTGAACCAAATGGCAGCGGAACGCAGATACTATTATGCACAAATCTTGATGAAAACCGGACTGCTGAAATTGCTTTGCCTGGGCAATATGCACTCACACCCAACATCATTATGCAGATCCCAACGCTCGAAGGTGTGACTGAGAGCGCTGAGGCGGCTTGAGGGTGATTGCATTTTCTTGCCCTTCCCTTGAGGGAGGGCAGAGGTTAACTACTTTATATCCACCCCCACCGGCTCGCATCCCTCCTCAGCTCAAAGCTTCGGAGGACAAGTCTGCTCGCCGACTCCCCTTCAAGGAGGGAATAAAAACAAGTTCTTGTCACAAAACTTTCACCAA
>JABDCC010000005.1 GCA_013288335.1 Alphaproteobacteria bacterium | reverse complement strand
TAACTACTATGATGACTGTAGTTCACAATGTTGATTATAACTCTCCCCACACGCTTGGTGGAGATTTCGGCGGCGAGGTTCCCGCGCCCAATTCTATATCGCTTGATGTTAGTGAATATAAAGATTTAAAAGCCTTACTCGCACGTGACCCAAGTCTGGTCAACTCCATATATATGGCCGCACGTGGATTTGGTTATGCAGGGCTTGTAAATAATGAGAAACCTTCACAATTAGTAAATGATATCAAATATACACAGATGCAGCTTGTACAGGATCATCAGGTTGCACAGTTAGACCGCGAAGAACAACGCAGGCAAGCAGAAGAAAGTAAATTACTGCAGGAAAAGCAATTCATGCTGGATAACAATAAATCCGAAGAGCAGAAGCTTGCAGATGAAGAAAATAAAAAGAGTGGATTCTCTGCTATGTTAGAGGACACGCTCGATACCTTTGTAAAAGGTGGTAAAGATCTTGGGGAACACTTCTTCCAAGCGGTTGATGAACAGATCGACTCTGTAGCCCATCCTGAAAAAGCAAATGATAATGTAGAGCAGAAATCTTCCTTAGGTTGGGGAATATACCACGTGATGGACGTTGCTGAGGCTTCTCTGACTGGTATTGGCTCTATTGTACCCATGATTGGATTTGGCGAACACCAGAGCCAGGGCTTTAGTTTAGCTCAAGCTGCATAATCCTTATTTTACCCAGTTTTGCTTGCATTTATGGATTACTGTGCCATTAATTGCGCCCCATTATCATAAATTATTGTGGTAATCAGAGGTGTTATGCCGAAAAAAATTACAAAACATTCATATAATAATTGCCTGGCGGTAAATAAAATTCACCTCTCAGTGCGTCTTGGTTGTGAAAAAGAAGAGCGCAAGACCCCACAGGCTGTAGAGGTCGATATCAAATTATTTTATCCATCACTCACCAAAGCCAGTAAAACTGATCAAGATGATTTTGCTTGTTATGATAAAATAAGCAGACTCGTATGGAAATTATGCGAAAAGAAGGAATTTAGACTCATTGAATATCTGGGTGCAGAAATTTACCGTACCATCCGGCCAACTGTTGCGAAAGAAGTAAAAATTTTAGTGAAAATCACTAAATGCAATCTGCCTGTCAGTTTTGTGTTAGGCGGTGCAAGCTTTACCTATTCAGATTTGCCGCCATTCTCCTGGATAGTGCCTGATTAAGCATATGGTCATTCTGGGGCTTGGTTCTAACTGTGGCGATAGGGTTTTGCATCTGCAAAGTGCAGTGGCTAAAATTGGTAAAATCGTAGTCGATCTAGTATGTTCCCCGATATATGAATCCGCTGCTTTATTGCCAGAAGGTGCGCCTCTGGAATGGGATATTACATTTTTAAATATGGCGCTTTGCTGCAAAACCATATTAACACCGCAGCAATTACTCCTCGAAATTAAAGCTATAGAAAAGAAGCTTGGGCGAGTGGAGCGAGGTCATTGGGGGCCGCGTGAGATAGATATTGATATCTTGGCTTACGACGATTTGGTAATAAATGAAGAAAATCTTATTATTCCTCATGCCCATCTCACAGCGCGAGACTTTGCACTCATTCCGCTTGCTGACATTGCGCCGGATTGGGTATATCCTGCAAAAGGAAATTTTTATGGTAAAACCGCACGTGAAATTGCGGGAAGCATTGCCAATAATCTAACTAAAACCAGTTATACACTCAAATGACCAAACTTGTTGGCATATTAAATTTAACGCCGGATTCCTTTTCCGGTGATGGGGTTGCAGCCTTACCGCAAAGCGCAGAGGAGCGTATGGATGCAATGATTGCAGACGGTGCGGACGTGATTGATATTGGTGCGGAATCCACTCGCCCTGGTGCGGTTTTATTATCGCCCGCAGAGGAATGGAAACGCTTTGAACCCGTCATGGAAGCGGTTGCTGCGCGTACCAGCACAGTGAGCTTTAGCATTGATACACGCCATCCCGAGACCGCGCGGAAATTTTTAAAGTGTTTTAAAAACACAGAATCAGTATTTTTAAATGATGTAAGTGGCGGCAAAGATTCAGGAATGTTTAATCTCGCCAAGGAATATAACACCAAACTTGTGCTCATGCACTCGCTTACTGCGCCTGCCGACCCCAAAATCACTCTTGCGAATGACGTGAATGCTATTGAGGTAATATACGAATGGGCGGCAAAGCTGGTTGAAGAACATGAAGGCAATATAATAATTGATCCGGGTATTGGTTTTGGAAAAACGCCAGTGCAATCGCTTATGATTATAAAAAATATAGCCCGGCTTAAATCGCTTGGGGCGCCTCTTATGGTAGGCCATTCACGCAAGTCTTTTATGTCATTATTTACCAGTAAAAAAGCCGATGAGCGCGATCCTGAAACCGTACTCATTTCGGATTATCTGGTGGAACAGGGCGTTGATTATTTGCGTGTGCATGATATTAAAAGCCATGCCTCGTTGCTGCGGATTAGAAAAATGCTATGAAACATCCCAATCCGGAGATTGAAGCTATACTTGCCGAGCTTGCAAGTTCTAAACTTGCAGCGATTGATTTATCGCTTGATCGGGTGGCTGCGTTGCTTTCTGCACTTGGTAATCCGCAGGATAAACTGCCGCCAGTCGTGCATGTGGCGGGCACTAACGGTAAAGGCTCGTTCCTTGCCTATATGACTGCTATTCTGGAATCCGCAGGTTATAAGGTGCACCGCTTAACCTCACCCTATCTTATAAAATTCAATGAACAGATATATCTCGCTGGCAAGGAAATAGACGATGAATATTTATTATCGCTCTTAAAACGCGTAAAATCTCAAACAGAAAAATATCCAGTTACTTTTTTTGAAGCTTCTACTGCTGCCGCGTTTCTTGCTTTCTCGGAAATTAAAGCTGACATCGTTTTGCTAGAAACCGGACTCGGCGGAAGGTTAGACGCAACCAATACGGTACACTCTCCCGTGGCTACTGTCATTACCCCTATTTCGATGGATCACATGGAATTCCTCGGGAATTCTATCGAGAAAATTGCTTATGAAAAGGCGGGAATCATAAAAAATAATACACAATGTATCATTGGAAAACAGGATGTTGAAGTAAATAAAATAATTGAATATACAGCCAATGAATTACATACAAAACTATATCGCTACAACAGAGAATGGAAAGTTGAAGAAGCACAAAACGGATTTCATTTTAAATCTGCAAAACGCGAATATTTTTTTCCATTTCCTAATCTTGCTGGTCACCATCAGATGCTCAATGCCGCAACCGCCATTGCCACAATAGATTGTCTTGAAGCGTTTAAAGTATCTAATAAAGATATAGTGCATGGCATCACCAACGCTATGTGGCCAGCGCGTTTGCAGCGTATCGATAAAGGAAGGCTTGTTGATCTTATTCCGCAAAATTCCGAGTTATGGCTTGATGGTGGTCACAATGCTGCAGCAGGAGAGATACTTGCTGAGTGGATAAATTCTCAGAAAAAGCCTGTGCATTTAATATGCGGCATACTTCAAAATAAAGATGCAAAAAATTTCATTTTACCATTGGCTGTACATTCAAGATCGCTGACCGCAATCCCTATTGAAGGAAAGCGTGAAAGTTGGGTTCCTCGGGAACTTTCTTCCTTATCTGGGGCACTTGGCCTCGAAAATAGCACTGCCAGTGACATTTATGAGGCAATAGAATCTATTGTAAATAAAGAGAAAAATGACTTTATAATTCTTATCTGTGGCTCACTGTATCTTGCGGGTAACATATTGTGGCAAAACAGCAAAATAGGCTAGAATGGCGGGGTCTGTTACGTTCTTTTATGGTATATTACAAGTCCGGAGCCATAAAAAAGATAATAAAAAAGCATCCTGATGTCAGAAGAAGAAATCATATTTGAATCATTGCCGATGCGAAAACGCGCTCTTGTGCCGCTTGCCGCAAATCAGTATTCCATACAACCCAAAACCGGCGAATCCATAAAAATTGAAGCGAATACGGCTTATGAAGCTTTTAAGCTTTCAGGCTGCACAGACGCTATAAAAATTGAACGCACCTCGTATGTTGGAAAAATTATTTTTAACAACAGCCAGTTCGTTGATGACAGGTTGTTGCCGAAGGATGAGAATTCGGGGTTGCCCGATGACGAAGATCCGGCAGAACAGCTTAAGCACCGCAAGAATCCGGTAATTTCTGCTAATGATTTAGACACAATCATGAAAAGCCTGCAGGAGGCCAATGCTGCCATGGAGGCAAAGCGTCCCACGGAGGAAATACCAACTACCGATCAGGCGGCGGGTCAGGATGTGCAGGGTGACGGATTTGATGAAATCATTCCTTCTAAAGTAAAAACAATGGCGACCGTAGCCTATAATGATCAAGATATAAAACCGCCGGTGACAGAAAATACGCCACCCAATCCCGCGGATGTTCCTCCCCAACCTGAAAAAGCTCTGTCCCAGGAAGAAATTGAGAAATTGCTCAATGGCAACTAGTTGCATACAATGAGTCGTGTATAGGATTTGCATGACCTCTTCAGTAAGTATTATAATCGTCAGTTATTTCACCGGCCCAACATTGTGGCTTGCCATTTCATCTGCGCTAGCACAGCCAGAATGCACAGAAATTTTGCTGGTAAATAACGGTAATATCCCGGGCGACGAAAAACATTTGCGGGAGTTAGAGGCTAAGGAACCACGACTAAAGATTGTAGAGGGGCAAGGGAATATAGGTTTTGGTAAAGCCTGTAATCTTGCGGCTTCGCAAGCCATCGGTGACTATTTATTATTGCTCAATCCAGATAGTATGCTGCCAGGCGGTGCGATTGCACAGTTACTTGCCGAAATAGCAACCTATCCTGAAAATACACTCGCCGGATGTTTTCTACAAAATCCCGACGGCAGTGAGCAGCGTGGAGGAAGGCGAGCACTCCTTACACCGATGAACGGTATTGTGGAAAGTTTAGGTTTCAACCGTATTTCTAAAAAATTTGAAAATCTAAATTTTAATCGTTTGCCTATGCCGGAAAATACGCATGAAGTGCCGGTAATTTCCGGCGCATTTATGTGTATTGCCGCGTCATTTTATAAACGCCTAGATGGCTTTGATGAAGATTATTTTCTGCATATGGAAGATACGGATTTCTGCTATCGCGTGCATAAAGCGGGTGGAAAAGTTATCTGCATACCGAGTGTCAAAGTGATGCATTTCAGAAGTACCAGTGAAGTGGCAAGTTCTTTCATTGAGAAGCAAAAGGCTAAAGGTTTTATACTCTACCTTAACAAACATTTCAGCGAACAAAAACTTCTGCTCAGTATTATGCGGATTGGTATAATGGTGCGTTGCTGGCTGAAGATAGTCATAGGAACGCTAAATCGCGCGTTTGTACCACCTATGACGGCTAAAAATGAAATAGCACGCATTGCATTGCTGTATAAACTTACACAGTTTTCGCCGCAGGATAACTCGCTCGCTGGCAAAACCATTATAATCACTGGCGCCGATTCGCAAATCGGTATGTGTGTAGTTGGCAAAGCATTGGCCAAAGGTGCGCATGTGATTGCTACTTATAAGCTCACGCATGTTGCATTTTCTCATCCAAATTTAACGTGGCGGAAAATTAATTTTTCTTACAAGGAGGATATTGCTGCGTTTACGGAAATTAAAGCCGATGTATTGATTCATGCAGCAAAGTTTGAATTGCTGGAGAAAATATCTTCCAAACTTACAGAGCAGGGCATTACACGTGTGATTGCTTTTGATTCGGAACATATATTTAAAAAACCTGAATCGCTGCCTGAACCCGAAGTAAATAATATACCGGACATGACAACATTATACCCCAATATTTGTTACGGAGTCGGCTTCGGAAGCAGTATTGCAAGAATGGCGGATATTATACGGCGCTTTGGCAAACTGGTGATTTATAAAAAAGGTTCAGGTGTCCGAAATCCGGTAAATGCGCAGGACATTGCCGATGCTGCAATTGCAATAATTGATAATCCTGTGACTTACAGAAAAACATATAATCTTGGTGGTGATGAATTTATTACTTATCATGATATGCTAATGAAATTATTTGAGTATATAGGCAAACCCGCGCGCCTCATTAAAATCCCTGCTTTTTCGGCAATACTCAGCTTTCTTGGGATCATCTACCAGTTGCCGGATTTAAACGCAGATATTGCCTTGCGTATGAACCGCGATTTAATCTCGGATAACACGGCTGCAGCCGAGGATTTTAGCTATAATCCACGGAAATTCCTCGAAGGCGATGTGGTTATTTAACTATTTATTAAGGTTGTTCTGATAAGATATTGGCTATTGTAAGGGATATACATGACTTCTCCTATCAAATATGAAGCCACGAAATGGTCGGAACTGCCTGAAGTATTGGCAAAATACGAACAAGAGGTTCGCGCAGGAGATGGTATCAGCCGCCTTTTTGGTTATGCTTCGCTTATCAAAGTTCATACCAACGAAAAACCTGAAAGCTCCAGTAAAATTCCCAATGAAAAAGCACGCCTTCCCGGTATGGAGGTGGATATGAATGTACTGGCTGCCGGAGAGTATGAATTTCGTGGCACTCGCGGGACCTATATCGATAAAAATGGACAGGAAAAACCATTTGCAAATATAGGTATTTATGCCGGGCTTCAGCCTGCAGCTAACAAAGATGGCTATGCTGAAGGCATTAATATTACTGCAAGTACAGAAGATATGAAAGCTTCACTCACAGCTTATATTAACCGTGAATTGGGTAATCCTCCGACTGGAATTACTGTTGAGGATTTGTTTGATAAAACTGCAAAGTCAAAATTTGATGCTTTAAAAGGCAAGGATGAAGATAAATTTGGCATGTATAAATTTCAGGTGGCAGATGTGAATTTAGCAGGCGATACAAATAAAAAAGTCCCGGCGATTACAGTGTCAACCAATGAGGAAAGTAAATTCGCAGTTACTAACCTTAGTCCTATGCAAAAAGCACAACTTATCCTCGATGGGCATGGTTATGATCGCGAGCTTGGTATACGTTATTACGGTGGGACTGCTCTTGATTATTTTAAGGAAAATTGTACCGAAGTTGCACGAGATAATGGATTTAGTAACCCGAGAATAGACGCTATAGATAAAGCCGTGGATCAACTCGCGGGAATATACACACAAGTACATAACACGATTACTAAGCATTTACCTGAGGCAGAAGAAGCGAAGGTTATGGATACACTCATCCGAGAAACGTTTAATGGCATGAGTGATGTAGAGATAATAAAAAATAAATTAAGTGGTATTAATAGTCCTTACTTTAATCAAGGTGAAGATGTAAATACACGTGCGCCGGTTAGTGATGCGGATAAAATATTACCACAGAATCAGATGGCACATACGGCAGAAGAGAAGTTCTCACGGGTTGCAGATTTGAAGGCAAAAGGTAAAACTTCCCGCACCATATAATTTTTCTGGATTAGTTATGAACGACAAGCCAAAGCTTATTTTCTGGAATACCAAAGAAGGCAAGAGGCGGCTTTTTGAATCGCAGTATGCGAATCATTTTTATGCGCTTGCACATTTATTTGAACGCCAGATAAAACCTACCTATTGCGGCATCGCAAGCTCTGTCATGGTTTTAAACGCGTTACGCTTACGCAAAAAAGGTCTGACACTAGAGACAAAGCTCGATGTACAATTACCGGGTGAAGGTAAAATGGCATTTAACTGCTATACACAGATTACTTTCTTTGACGCACGTAAAGAGCAGGGAAAATCACGTAAAAAAGTAGAAGGAAAATGCGAGGAAGGTTTTGATCCCGGATTTGCACTCGGTGATTTAGGCAGAAAACTCAGACTGCTTTTACTCGATGTAAATATTATTGAAACTAAAACCAGCTCAGATGTCTTAATAAAGCGTTTTCGGCACGATTTAATGGCTTACTTAAATGAAAGCCAAACCTTTGTGATTGCTAATTTTGATAGCAAAACCCTAGGGCGCGAGGGAGGCGGGCATTTCTCACCGATTGTTGCCTATCACCCTGAGACTGATTCCTGTCTGGTAATGGATGTTGCGGGCCACAAGAACCCCTGGTTCTGGGTACCTGTGTCGCTGATGCACGCGGCGATGAATACGAAAGATGGTGATGGCATATACCGTGGCTATCTCGTGGTTTCGGATAAGCTGGATAAGTAGTATATTGCTATAGCAATATTATTTTAATAAGTATTTAGCACCATGATTTACATAAGGGGTCTGAATGTTTTTTTCCATTAGGCGCATTGCATTTTTGTGTTTTATTATTTCCGGCGCTGCGTCTATCAGTTACCAAACCATCTGGCTTCGTCAGGCTATGACGTATTTTGGCGTTATTACTCCCATCAGTTCTGCAGTGCTTAGCGTTTTTATGTTGGGTTTAGCACTTGGCACATTTCTCTCCGGCAGGATAACCAATATCATATCTCCGCGTCTTGCCTTGATTTTCTATGCTATGGTAGAAGCGCTTATTGGTGGTCTGGCATTTACGGTTCCTTACTTTTTTAAGAAAGGGTATTTATTTCTCTTAGACTCAGGGCAGATGCAGTCCGGGAGCTATTTATTATATTCCTGCCTTTTTATAACGATCATATTACTGCCCGTATGTACATTGATAGGAAGTACATTTCCATTTCTCATGCGGTGTATTCAAAACAATGAAAAAGAGGATAGAATCTTTAGTTTTCTTTATTATGCTAATCTCTGCGGAGCTTTGATTGGCTGTGTTTTACCTGGTGTTTCTATTGAGCTTTACGGTTTTCAGTACACATTGCAAATTACAGTAGCGCTCAATATTATTGTAGCGATTCTTGCTTTATGCGCATTACCTGATTTTGCCATTACTGAGTCTGCAACAATTGATTCACCAGATAAGGTGGGATCTGGAAGAATTCCCTTCTCGGTCATTTTAATATTATTCGCCTTTGGTTTTGTAACGCTTGGATGTGAAGTAGTCTGGATAAAATCATTTATATTTGCGCTAGGCTCTACAGTGTACTCATTTGCTATTATTTTAGCTGTTTATTTGATTTGCACTGCGTTTGGTACAAAGATGTACCGGGAAAATTTAAATAATATAAGCCTGTATTATACTATTATTACTTGGTTGCCAATATTTGCACTTCTGCCCATTATGGCCACTTCATTTGTTGTACTGCAATGCTTTCCTCAGCTTGTCGTTTTATCCATAGCGCCATTATGCTTTTGTTTTGGATATTTAACACCAAAAATTATCGATAACGCCTGTGGTAACAACACCCGCAATATATCTCTGGCCTATATGTATAATTGTCTGGGGTGTATTGCTGGCCCCGTTTTTACCACTTATATATTATTTCCGGTAGCAGGTATTAAAGAAAGCCTTATTGCGTATGCTTTCATGTTATTGCCTATTTCTTATTTCATGCTTCGCGATGTTAATATCCACAGAATAAAGGCTTTAGCTTTATTTATACTGATACTATTTACCTCCTTTTATATGCCGAATTACGAAGATCACATAAAAAGCAACGGGATGCTTACGCGGGATCATATAGGTTACATTGGCGCGCTAGGAAAAAACCTGGACAAAATATTAACGGTGAATGGTGTCGGAATGACTACGCTTAATAACGTTACCAAAAATATGGCGCATTTACCTTTGCTGCATCATCCGGATGCCAAATCAGCACTTGTTATTTGTTTTGGTATGGGAACGACGGTGCGATCATTAACTGCGTGGCCACTGGATTCCATTACTGCCGTTGAACTTAGCAAAGGGGTTCTTAAATCATTCAGTTACTTTTATTCTGATGCCGAGCGTGTTTTGACGGATCCACGCGTTCATATCGTTAATGATGATGGAAGGCGTTTTTTGAATCGTTCGGGGGATACATACGATATTATTATACTGGATCCTCCTCCACCTATTGAAGCTGCGGGAAGTGGGTTGCTTTATACTACCGAATTTCTGACAGCGGTAAAGTTGCGTTTGGCACCGGGTGGTATATTACAACAATGGATTCCTGATAACAGACCCACTGTATTTGTGAATGCAGCATTAAATGCAATTTATAAGCAATTTAAATATGTAAAATTGTATGATGCAATTGAAAAGAATACAGGCATTCATATATTGGCGTCAGACGTCCCTTTGCCGGAGCTTACAAAGGCGCAGTTCATAAAGAACCTGCCGCCTAAAGCTGCCAAAGATATAGAAGAATGGTTGCCTGATCAGTCACTTGAAGAAATTGCTGCTGCATCATTACATAGTATAGATAAGAAGGATGTGCTGAGACCGGAATTGAAAGACATTTATATGTCGGATGACCGTTTATATAATGAGTTTTATTTACTGCGCGCATATAACTTGATATCGACGTTTAGAAACTGATTTTATTGCAGTAAAAATTGTGAATCACCTAACTCTCGTTTACCACAAACAAAAATGGGTTAGCAGATTCTGAATCTGCTAATCTTTTTTGGCTCCGCGGGTAGGGCTCGAACCTACGACCGATCGGTTAACAGCCGATTGCTCTACCACTGAGCTACCGCGGAATATGGCAAAAAAAGAGGTGTTTTATATAGCAAACTGATTTTTTATGTACAGTATTTATTTACCAAAAAATCAATGCTCACTTATAACCAGGCAATTCTCACCCACATTGGAAAGCTTATTGCAAATCGAGTTAGCCGCAGCCTCACTGGTAAATGGACCAGCGCGCAGGCGGTATACCGGATGATCCGCACTGCTGTTTTGTGGGGTAGTAACGGTTGCTTTGATTTTACCAAAGGTCTTCTTTTTGCCTTCGGTAATGCTTTGCCATCTGTCCCATGCTTCATCAGCAGAAGCATAAGTACCTAGCTGATCCCAATATACACCAGATTTATTGCTGGATACTATAGTCGCGCTGCTTGCAGCAGCGTATATGCTGGCAGTTTTTGTTGCCACTGTGCGAGGAAGATTTGCTGCAACAGACGAGCCAACATCTTTAATTGAGGTACAACGCAGATGTTGCTGTGCTGCTACAGAGCACAATGTTTTTACATCGCGTATAGTCGCAAATGGCCCCATGCGCAGAGACACATGGCCCGGGCGATTAATATACGAATAAGGACGAGTCACACGCACTCGCACATTATCAGTGAGTTGCGGGTAATTTGCGTGGAACTGATCATAGAAACTATGTGCGGCTGCTTCGTCAGTAAAATAGGTAAGCTGTGCCCAGTAGGTTTTATCCATCGTCTGATTTGGCAATCCGCCAAGCCCGTGAATTGCAGGAACAGCATATTTCGCTGAACTTGTGGAATTATCCTTGGTAAGCGGCACGCGTATGGCTTCAGCTACCTCTACATTACCAGCTGGCTCCGTACCACTGACTGTAGAAGGCGGAGTGCTAGATTTGCTGCTAAACAAGCGGCCAAAGAAACCAGGTTTTTCTGAAGGCGCAGGAGCAGCGGGAGCTGGTTCAGCGGCGGCAACTACTGGCGCGGGTTGTGAAGCAGACATATCATCGTCTAAGAATTTAGGTTCACGTCCGGGTACATAAGCTCCGGGAGAAGACGCAGTAGCATCATTCTGTGCCACTGTCTCGGGTGCTGCAGGTGTTGAAGTTACCACTGGCGCTGGTGCTGCTACCATTGCCTTGGTTGCATGGGGGAAGGCGTTTTCTTCAGGTACTGCTTGTGCAACGGGTGCAGCAGGAGCAGGTTGAGCTTGTGCTACAGTTGTTGCCGCTGGTGCTGATTCATCGTCCAGGAATTTAGGAGCGCGATCGGCAACCACCACATCGGTAACAGTTTCAGTGGCAACCGGTGCGGGTGTTTCAGACGAAGCTGCAGGAGCAGGTGTTGGAGTAGAAGCAGTGGCTGGAGCAGAGGTTTCGTCAGCTAAAAGTGCGGTTTCAACGATATAGCATTCATTGCCATTATTCTGCAATTTAGTGCAAATTTTGGAAGCTTTATCGTAAGAATCAACGGGGCCTACCTGAGCGCGGTAGCTAACGGCATTATCAGGCGGCATGGATACTTTGGAAATATGGAGACTAAAGCTGCCAAGTACGTCCGCGTTCTTTGCTTTTACTTCATCCCACTTCTGTGAGGCCTGGGTTTCTGAATCAAATGAGCCAAGCTGGAGAAGAAAAGTGCTTGCGGCTTGTGCCTGTGGCGCTGCCAGAGCAGCTATCACGCAGATAAAGGTAAAACTACGCAATAAAAATTTCTGTAATTTTGCATTTATGTCGTTTGACGCAATAATCATTCTGAACCCCTTGCTTACAAATATTATGCTTGGTTAATAGCAGGAGAAATATGATTAAGGCAACATTATTTGATTATAAAGGCAAAATTTTTAAGCTCATGGCTTTACACTTTGATATACAGTGACTATCAATAATTCCTCAAAACCCACAGGAAGCCAGCTTATGACAAAAAAATATGGAAAATCGATACTGCCTAGCCGCCATGTAACCGAGGGGCCTGAGCGTGCGCCGCACCGTTCTTATTATTACGCAATGGGGCTTGGTAAAAAGCAGATAGCACAGCCCTTTGTAGGGGTGGTGACGACTTGGAACGAAGCTGCTCCATGCAATATCACGCTTGCACGCCAGGCGCAGGTGGTCAAAAAAGGTGTGGCGGCAGCAGGCGGAACTCCGCGTGAATTCACCAGCATTACGGTAACCGACGGCATCGCCATGGGGCATCAGGGTATGAAATCATCACTGGTTTCGCGCGATGTTATAGCCGATTCGGTTGAACTTACCGTGCGCGGTCATTGCTACGACGCGCTTGTGGGGCTTGCGGGCTGCGACAAATCACTCCCTGGCCTCATGATGGCAATGGTACGCCTTAATGTGCCTTCTGTGTTTATTTACGGGGGCTCCATCATGCCCGGTAAATTCCGTGGCAAAGACGTAACCGTGGTAGATGTTTTTGAAGGGGTAGGGCAGTTTAATGCCGGAAAAGTGGATGAAGCGTACTTGGATGAATTAGAACAGGTTGCTTGCCCTTCTGGTGGTTCGTGCGGTGGGCAGTTTACCGCCAATACGATGGCTTGTGTATCAGAAGCTATTGGTCTGGCGTTACCCGGCTCAGCCGGTGCGCCTGCGCCGTATGAGTCGCGCGATATGCATGCGTTTGCATCAGGTGAAACGGTAATGGAATTGCTGAAAAATAAAATCCGCCCACGTGACATTGTAACACTTAAGGCTTTGCAAAATGCAGCAATGGTGGTGGCGGCAACGGGGGGATCTACCAATGCAGCGCTTCATTTGCCAGCGATTGCACATGAAGCGGGAATTAAGTTTGATTTGCATGATGTGGGTGAAATATTTAAGCGTACCCCGTACATAGCCGACTTAAAGCCAGGCGGACGTTATGTGGCAAAAGACCTCTATGATGTAGGTGGTATAGCCATTGTCATGAAAGAGTTGCTGGATGCCGGCTTATTGCATGGTGATTGCATAACCGTTACTGGAAAAACCCAGGCAGAAAACTTAAAGGCAATTAAATTTCCTTCCGGGCAGGATGTGGTATTGCCGATTAAAAATCCCTTATCGCCTACTGGCGGTGTCGTAACGCTCAAAGGCAACCTCGCACCCGAAGGCGCGATTGTAAAAGTTGCTGGCATGAAAAACCTTCATTTCAAAGGTCCGGCACTCTGTTTTGATTCCGAAGAAGATGCATTTGAGGCGGTTAGCAAAAATAAATATAAAGCTGGTGATGTGATTGTGATTCGTTATGAAGGCCCAAGAGGTGGCCCCGGTATGCGTGAGATGCTTTCTACTACCGCAGCGTTATACGGGCAGGGCGCAGGCGATTCTGTAGCACTCATTACCGATGGGCGCTTTTCTGGTGGCACACGAGGATTCTGCGTGGGACATATTGGGCCGGAAGCGGCAGTCGGTGGGCCAATAGCCTTGCTTAAAGATGGCGATATCATTGTACTTGATGCCGTAAAAGGTACATTGAATGTGGAATTAAGCGATGCCGAGCTTGCCAAACGCAAATCCGCGTGGAAACCGCGTGAGAATGATTATACTTCTGGCACACTCTGGAAATATGCGCAAATTGTCGGCCCCGCTGAAAACGGTGCAGTTACTCATCCGGGCGGCAAGGCAGAGAAACATATGTATGCGGATATTTAGCTTATCTGGATAAAACGCTTACGGGTGAAACGTTTAGAAAATCAGTTTTCTTGCCAGAAGGATGAGGAATATTAAAATCACTGATTTTGCGATAGAGAGTTGAACGGCCTATGCCTAAATGTTTTGCTACATCTGTCATCCGCCCGCGGTAAAGCTGCATGACGCATTTTATGGCCTCGGCTTCGATTGCAGTCATGCGGCGGATATTTCCATCATCACTAAACAGGGAAAACTCAATCATATTGGTGACATTACTTTTAGCGAAACCAAGATTGTTGTTTTTTAATAACATGGCATTACGAAAAGTAACATCCATACGTTCTACTGCCACGGGTTTATTCAGAAAATCATTTGCACCGGCATTAACAGCAGCTATGGCATTTTCGTAATCTCCATAGCTTGCAAGAACAATAATAGGGGTACTGGCACCGGTGCGGCGAAAACTTGAAACAATCTCCTGCGGATCTTCAATTTTTGATATATCGAAAAGAATCAAATCAGGTTTTTGCAAACTTTCAGAAGAAAAATAAGATTTTGCCTCTTGCGGAGTGCTTACTGCAATTACATTATGATTCAATTTATCCTTAATGGTTGTGCATATTATAGAACTGTGTGCCGGATCATTATCGATAACTAAAATAGTAATTGGCATAAAACTCCCTATGACTCTCATTGGTAGAATTTATTAGTTAATAATTCTACTATAGGTTTCATAGCAATACAAGCTTAATTAACGTAAAATACAGTTTATAGGTGTTATTTACGCAGGGATTTTATGTTTACTGAGTAGGCGTCATTATTGCCTTTGAATATGGCTGCCCCAGCCACTAACACATCCGCTCCTGCCTCAACCACGAGCTTTGCAGTCTCCGGGTTTATGCCGCCATCAACTTCCAAATCAATAGTGCGGCCTGATTTATCAATCATTGCACGTATTGCGCGTATTTTATCAAGCTGTGAATCAATAAACTTCTGCCCACCAAAACCAGGATTGACTGTCATCACCAGTACTAAATCAACCATATCAATCACATGTTCTATGACGCTTGCGGGTGTAGAGGGAACAATAGACACCCCACATTTTTTGCCCAGAGACTTGATAAGTTGCAAAGTGCGGTGCAAATGAGGACTGGCCTCGGCATGCACAGTGATGATGTCGGCGCCGGCATCGGCGAATTCTTTAATGTAAGGGTCGGCGGGGGCAATCATCAAATGCACATCAAACGGTAATGCGCTGTGTGCGCGTATTGCTTTTACCACTAACGGACCGATGGTGATGTTGGGTACGAAATGACCGTCCATGACATCGATATGAATATAATCTGCGCCTGAAGCTGTTATATTTTTTATTTCGTTACCTAGCTGCGCAAAATCAGCGGATAAAATAGAAGGGGCGATACGGGTTTTTTGCTGCATAATACTTTCGCGTTAGGATATTATGCTTAAAGCTATAGCAGATAATATTGAATTATCCAGAGGTCTTAAATAAAGAAGCCCGCTAAAGCGGGCTTCGGTGGTAAAACAGAAATAATTTCGCTTATGATGCAGTTTTTCGATGCTCAATAATATTATGCATCAGGCGTGAAATTTCCTCTTTTACAAGTAGCTTTTGCTTTTTAATGTCTTTTATTGTGTAGAAATCAGAACTTGGCCTCGCCATTTCCTCAGAAAGTCTATTTTCTAACTCAGAGTGTTTGGCATTAAGGCTTGCGATATGAGACTCTACAGACATAGCAGGACTCCTTATGGTGTTGAGGTTTACGCACCTTAGCTTTTATGGTAAGGCCGCATCTTTCATTAAACAAAACCGTTCCTTTTATTGCAAGGTAAATAGTTGTCAAGAAATATATATTTTATTTGGTCGAATATTTTTCTTTTTTGAAGCGCGTGTGTGAAAAATACGTTCTATAATGAGGCAAATTGGTATGATGAGGATACACGATTAAGATTGCTATATAGTTTTTTTGCTATATCCCATTATTTAAGAGCCAATAATATAACAGATCCTAGGAAAAATTATGTCAGCAAAGCCATTGCAGGCGCATTCTACCGCAATTCACGAACAGAATATTATTGCAGGTGCGGCCTCTTCATTTACGCATGCAGAATTAAAAACCACCCCTTACAAACACTGGTTGTTTGAAGGAGCGTTGCCTGAGCCCATGTGTCAGGACATCGTTGCTCTGCCTATTTATCCGGCAGATGGTTACGACACGATGGGCAAGCGCGACAGCCATAATGAGCTTCGCCAGTTTGTTTCACCAGCGATGCGCAAAGAATATGCTGTATTCAATGAGTTGGCCAATATCTTTAGTGACAAGGCGGTTATTAAATCCATTGAGCAACTCTGCAATGTCTCTTTCTCCGGAAGTTACCTGCGTATTGAATATTGCCAGGATAAAAATGGTTTTTGGTTAGAGCCGCATATGGACATCAAAGAAAAGCTCATCACCATTCAGATCTATTTAAATACCGGTGAAGGTGCAGAAGATTTGGGAACCGATATATATAATCCTGACAAAAGCTATTTCGGCAGAGCGCCAAGTGTGATGAATCAGGGGATGATTTTTGTACCTAAAGAGCCAAACAGTTTTCACGGGTTTGAGAAGCGCAAGATTCCCGACACACGTAGGTCGCTCATTATCAATTATGTGACCGATGACTGGCGCGCTCGCCATGAGCTGGCATTTCCGGATAGTAAGATTTCTTAGGCTGCTAAGAATTTCTGCAAAACTCGCAAATAAATATCTTTGAGCTTAATAATATCCTCTACCTTCACTTTTTCATCAATCGCATGGGCGGTGGAGCCAGTGGTGCCGAATTCTACGACCGGGCAGATATCTTTTATAAACCGCGCATCTGATGTGCCGCCGGTAGTGGAAAGCACAGGTTCAATACCGGTTACTTCTTTGGCAGCTTTTTGAATCAAGCCACTTAACACTCCGGGCGGAGTAATGAAGGATTCGCCAGAAATGCGCCAAGCAAGTTCATATTTTCCCGCCACCGCATCAAGCTGCGCGCGCACCCAGGCTTCAATGGACTTTGCATTATGCTTGTCATTAAAGCGTATATTGAATTTTGCTTTTGCTTCTGCAGGAATTACATTACCTGCGTTATTGCCCACATCAATGCTGGTTATCTCCAGATTAGAGGGCGGAAAGAAATCGCTACCTGCATCTATCTGTGTGGTTTTTAAACGATGTAGCATATGAATAATGGTGGTCACAGGATTATCTGCAAGTTCTGGGTATGCAGCGTGTCCTTGTTTTCCTAACACTTTTACTTCGCCGTAGGCGCTGCCTCTGCGCCCGATTTTTGCCATCTCACCAAGAGTCGTAGGGTTTGTAGGCTCCCCTACAATACAAGCATCAATCACTTCGCCTTTGGCCTTAAGCCACGGCAGCATTTTGCGTGTGCCGTTTATTGCAACACCTTCTTCATCGCCAGTGATGAGCAAGCTAATGGAACCCGCATGTGGTTTTGGCAATTCACTCACGGCAGCAACAAATGCGGCGATTGCCGATTTCATGTCTTCGGTTCCGCGCCCTATGAGGTAGCCGTCTCTAATCGTAGCAGAGAAGGGATCAACTGACCATTTGCTGGCATCACCTGTGGGAACTACATCTACATGACCGGCAAAACATAAGTTCGGCTGTGCGGTGCCAAGTCGCGCGTAAAGATTCTGGGTTGGCTCACCCGGTGCATCGCTGAAGGTTACTAGGTGGCATTGAAATCCAAGCGATTTTAAATGAGCAGTGAGCACTTCCATCACCCCTGCATCTTTAGGGGTAATGCTCGGACAGCGGATAAGTTCTTGGGCAAGTTTTACCGGATCTATCATGCTTCTCTCAACAATTCATTGATGCCGGTTTTGCTACGGGTTTTTGCATCGACACGTTTGACGATGACTGCACAGTAGAGTGAGGGTGAATTAGGAGTCTTGCCGGGCATGGTGCCGGAGACTACTACCGAATATGCTGGCACACGACCATAGATCACTTCGCCGGTTTCGCGGTCAATAATTTTGGTGGATGCGCCGAGGAACACACCCATAGAAATCACCGAACCGGTTTCCACAATCACACCTTCCGCCACTTCGCTCCTTGCGCCGATGAAGCAGTTATCTTCAATGATCACCGGATTCGCCTGTAATGGCTCAAGCACGCCACCAATACCAGTGCCGCCGGATATATGGCAGTTTTTGCCAATCTGCGCGCATGAGCCGATCGTTGCCCAGGTATCCACCATTGTGCCTTCGCCGACATATGCGCCTAAGTTTACAAAGGATGGCATGAGAACTACATTGGGTGAGATATACGCACCACGGCGTACAAATGCGCCGGGCAATGCGCGAAATTTTGCGGCGCGGAATTCTTCCTCACCCCACCCTTGGAATTTAAACGGAACTTTGTCGAACCAGTGTGAAGTGGTGCCAGGGTATGCGGGCGCATTGCCGACCAGTGTCATGTCATTTAAGCGAAATGACAGCAACACAGCTTTTTTTGTCCACTGATTTACGTGCCAGTCATGCCCCGGTTTTTCCGAACTTCTGATAGAAGGTTGCGCCACACGCAACGTACCATTATCGAGCCCTTCTATGACTACTTCCACAGCATCGCGCACTTCGCCTTTGGTTGCGGTGTTTATGCTCTCGCGTTCTTCCCACGCTTTTTCTATTATGGTCTGCAAAGTCATATTGATTGTTCCAGTTTCTATTTTACAGTTTTCAACTTCTAACCACTTTTCTTGGGTAATGCAGCAAAAAATGGATCGGTGAGGGCATTGGGCAGGCAGGTAAGCAGCCAGAGCGGGATATAAAGCGCGAGTGGGAAGGCGATGCGTGAGGTATTTTTCTGCAAACCACGGCGAATAATGCCAGCGGCTTTTTCTGCGCTCATGATAAACGGCATAGGGAAGGTATTTACGTCGGTGAGCGGAGTTTTAATGTAGCCGGGGCAGATGACCGAAACCTTGATGCCATGGTCTTTTAGGTCTCCGCGCAAACCTTCACCAAATAAACGAACAGCAGCTTTGCTCGCGCTATAAGCCGGACAACTTGGCAGGCCGCGAAGCCCGGCAAGTGAGCTGATAATGGCAATCTGTCCGGATTTGCGTTTCTGCATGTGTGGTATGATGGGCAATACGCTGTTTATAACGCCGTCCACATTCGTGCCAAAAATCTCATATATTTTCTGGTAAGATTCCTGCTGGCCTCCAGCTCCAGCGGAAACTCCCGCATTGGCAATCAGCAAATCCACCGGGGTAGAATTGTCAAATTCAGCAATCCATTTCGCCATCTGTTCAGTTTCGCGGACGTCTATGGAGCTTGTCTCTACATTTGCTCCTTGTGCCTTGCAGAAACCAGCCACTTCCGCAAGCCTTGCACTGTTTCGACCCAGTAAACCAAGGGTTACACCGGATGCAGCATAGGCTTTGGCAAGTGCAGCACCTAAGCCACTGCTTGCGCCGGTAATTATTATGTTTTGTGGGTTTTGCATACGTGGATGCAACATAATCAGGGATAACGCCTTGCGCAATTAGTAAATGCTTGCGCTTTGCCCATTATGCCGATAAATAAGCGCTGAATTTTCTAAAGGACGAAATAATGGCTGATATTAAAGCGGTATGCGTGTTTTGCGGTGCGAGCAACAATGCTCCCAAAGAACATATGGAATCGGGCGCAGAATTTGGTCAAATGCTGGCTTCTCTGAACATTCGTCTCGTATATGGTGGCGGCGATTGCGGTGTGATGGGTGCGGTTGCCAATGCGGTGTTGAAAAAAGGCGGGCAGGTGACTGGTGTATTCCCCATGAGCCTTAAAAATATTGAGAACGAACATTCGTCACTGAGCGAAATTATTATGGTGGAAAGTATGCATGAGCGCAAACGCATCATGTTTGAGCGTTCCGATGCTATTGTAGTGCTACCCGGTGGCTTTGGCACGATGGATGAAATGTTCGAGATTATTACTTGGAAACAATTGCTGTTTCATAATAAGCCGATTGTGATTTTTAACCATAATGGCTACTGGGATTCGCTGGTGGTGCTGATGGAAAATATCATCAATAAAGGCTTTGCCCGTCCCGAAACCCGCGATCTTTATAAGGTGGTGGATTCACTCGATGGAATTATACAGGCGGTTGGGGCTTAGCTTCTGCCTCTTGCTTCCGATTTTCCACGGTTTGCATTCACAATGGAAGCACCCAGTCCTTCAGGAGCGTAAGGGTTTAAATCCGGTTGCTGTGACAATTGACGAGTAGGGGTGAGTGGTTGCGAACGTGTGTTGCTTTGTTCAAATGATTGCTCAGACTCTTTCTTTTTTCCTAAACCCATTACCTCTTTCACTATTCCCACCAGCCCGCCTATATTAGCTCCTGTTACAATTCCCCATAACGCGCCCCCTAACGCAAGTGCCACCACACCCACGCCCCCGATGCCTACCAAGCCTGCAACACCACCGATGGCCAGCCCTATGACCCCAAGTATTGCAGCGCCTTTGATAGCGCTTCTAATGACATTGCCAACACTATGCCAAAAACCGGTTTTCTCTTCCATATACTTTCTCCTATCCTCTGCCGTAAGCAGGTTCTGTGGTTTTTTCTTTACCTTTATTATAAAGCGCTGCGCCAAGCCCTTCTTTGTAGAGTGGGTTTGTTACTTCAGGTTCTTCGGGTGCAGGCTGCTCAATATTTTTTGCTTTTTCTCTGGCTTTGGAGTGCTCTAGTGCTTCTGCGGATTCCGCACCTGGCTTGCTTCTTCTGCTTTTCTTTGCAAACACTTCACCCACTGCTGATGCTATTCCCATCGCGCCGCCTATTGCAGCGCCTACCAGCCCGCCATAAAGAAATGCATGAGCTGCAGCGCCTAGAACTGCACCAAGTCCGGTAGCGAATGTCAAAGCAGAACTGGTTACAAAGAATAAACTACAACCTGCAACCACAGCAGCGCCAAGCGCTGCAATGCCGCCTATAACAAGCGCTCCTGCTATTACAATCCCAAATATTTTGCTCAAGCTACTCACGTTTTACCTGTTAGTTCTTCGTGGTTTGTGAAATATCCATATTATTAAACTGCTGCACGGCTATTTTATATAGGTTGTTATGCACTCTAGAATCTGTGTTCATCGCAGGCTGAGTGGAAATAGTGCTTGCTGCAGTAGGTTTTGTCGATTGTTCAGCTTGCACTATTATTGCTTTTTCCGGTTCAGCCAGAATAATTTTCTTGGCGTTAAATACTTTGGCAAAAAACTGCCATATTTTTTGAAACAGGCTTAATGATTCATTCTTGGTGTCATATTTGCCAGCCTTATTTCTGAACTTGATTATAGGGCGTGAAATATTAGCGAGCGCCTCTTCCTGAAGGGAGTTTGCACTGCTTATTATTATGGTTGTATTTGTATCCTGCATAAAATCTTCCCTTAGTTTGGTGAACTCATTGATGGCGTAACTGTGGTGCTATTTTGAACATTTAACATATTCTGATAATTCTTTTCGCCTGGTTTTGGTAATTTGCTGTTCAGCAATGCTGCTTCTTCCGGAGTCACTGTGGTTGCACGTTGCTGTTTTGCAGAAATCTCATTTGCCACTTGTGGGGCTAATTCCGGTGATGATTTAAATAATCTACCCGTAAATATATCACCAAAGAACTTGCTGGCATTTGCACCTATGGTGGGAATATCTACGCCAAAGAACGCGCCAAATAAACCGCATGCTGCAATAGTCATACAGTTAATAGCGGGTATAAATAAACTGGCGGCGACATGGGCTTTTACAAAAGCACTTATTGTGCCGATCATGAGAGCACCGCCACCCAGGGCTGGAGCAACACTTATCAATAGCAAACCTACGCCAACTCCGAGTGCCCCAAATATCAATCCATTGCGAATGCTGAATATTTCTCTGCTTCCTTTAGTAAAAGGAAGTATTTTATTCCAGAAAGTTTCTTTTTCCTCAGCGGTTCCTTTATATTCTATGGTTTCAGCAAGCGCTTGCTCGGGGGAATTCAGTAATCTTTTTCTATCTTTTACTTTCTCGGCACCCACTGCTGCGCCAACATTGGCACCTACAAGGCTTACTGCCGCTACTCCGGCAACCATTCCTGAGATTGCAAATGCGGCAACCACGGGTAAAAACATTGCACCAATAGAAGCCAAGCTGACACCGACAATTAGTGTTGAAGCCAGAGTCAGTGCACCAATAATTGCGCCAAAAAATAATCCAATCGCACCGCCGGCCCATAAGCCTTGTGAGCGAATCTTCCATGAAGTTTTAAATATGTCGCGGCGATAGATTTCACCGTTTTCGTCGGCAATTCGTTCTATTTGCTCATTGGTGAGCTTGGTTTCAGGAGATGGATTGGTAATAGGAGTGTTTTCCATACTACATTCCTACCTGAATAGAGCTTGGCTGATTGACCATATTGCCGAAATTCTTTTCACCCTGTACAGGCATTTTACTATTGAGCAACTCTGCATCGGCCTGCGTAATTTTATCACGCACAGGAAGACTGACTGATGGTGTTTGTGTCATTCCAGGATTTTCTTCCACTGTGTTGGAATACACATTATTATAGAGTTTGTTTGCTGTTCTTCCGATGCCATGCAAGAATTTTCCACCCAGTCCGTAAGAAACTCCAACTACGCCTGATATAATTGCTGAAATACCAATAGTAGCAGCGCTAAAAGTCCCAGGAATTGCTGCCGCTGCGCCAAATGTAGCAGTACCAACATGGCCCAATAGAAAAACAACGCCTGGTCCAAGAATAGGTGCAAGCGCAATACCGACAGCAATGCCTATTAGTCCCATCAAGGCAGCAGATTTCCAGTTAAACCATTCTTCTTTTTCTTTTTTACCCGGAGTGGGTGCAATACCTTTAGCAAGCAATACGCGGTTGCGTTCAAACTCTTCATCGATTGCGCGGGAGGTTGACTCTGCACCAGCTTGGGTGCCAGCTTCTGAAAATGTATTCATTCCAAGAAATGCACCACTTGCGGCAAAGCATGATATAAGCAATTTTACGGTTGCAGCTGCGACAAGGAAATGAGCGGAACATAAAGCAACTATACCGAGTGCGATCGCACCTGCTGCAAGGCCTACTATTCCTCCGGTAACTGCACCGCCAGCAAAACCTTTAAAGCGTCCGGTGGCTGCTCCCCAGAAAATCTTATCCTGATATTCTTTTTCAAAGCGGCGGATAGTGTCCTGACGCTCCATACGTTTTGCAAGTAACTCAGGATCGCTGAGATCTGGATTTTGTTCCTTACCAAGATCAGGGTCGTGACCATTATAAATTTTGCCACTAATATTTTTATCGGTGTGGTTAAAAATAGATTTAAAAACACCGCGTTCCACACCAAAGGTAAGGCCGAACATACCCATGATGATTGCACCGGCTGCTATAACCGGTATGCCAAAGCCACTAAGGGCGGTAACAAAGAATGCAACTCCGCCCCATGCAAGCAAAGCGCCTGATGCAGCTCCGATAGCTGCTCCGGTTAATCCTGATTTGAATGAGAAAAATTTATTTTTATCGCGATCGGTTGGAAATTCATAGTGATTGCCAGCTCCGTCATCCATCAGTTTATCATCGATGGTTTTTATAGGGTCGCCTGCGTTTTCAGGATCAAGCATACGCGCATGTTTTTCCGCTAAACTGGTTGAGCGTGCTGCTGCTGTTGCGCCAACTGTGCCGAAGCCTTCTGCGCCTACCAATGCGCTTGCACAGGTCATGGCAATAATACCTATAGGACCTACAATAGGTAATGCGATGAGCCCAAGTGTAGCACCGACTACTGCACCGATGCCGCCACCGGTGAGCATGCCGCGGATATGGCCTTTGTAACTTCCCCAGATATTACGGTAATATTTTGATTGTGCGTTTTTCTGGATGCGAGTTTCATCCAGCATGGTAATGTGATTCTGAACTTCTGAATTGCTATTCGTATTCTCGTCCATGTATCTTTTACTCGACCTATAATTTTATCATGACATAACAACCGCGTGACTGCTATACCCAAGATCATTATATGGATAATGAGGTCAGTATAAAAGTTAAGTTTTTGTGACAATTATTTGCTAACATATTGATAAAAGGTATTTTATGATTGGAAAACTCAACCATGTGGCCATCGCAGTGCCTGATTTGGAAGCTGCGAGTAAAATATACCGGGAAACTTTGGGTGCCGAGGTTTCCGCACCGATTGATATTGCCGAGCATGGAGTAACGACTATTTTTGTAAATTTACCCAATACAAAAATTGAATTATTGCATCCGTTTGGTGAAAAATCTCCGATTGCAGGGTTTTTGGAAAAAAATCCATCCGGTGGAGTGCATCATATTTGTTTTGAAGTAAAAGATATTTTAGAAGCACGTGACCATCTGGTAAAATCTGGTGCTCGTGTTATTGGTGATGGAAATCCAAAAATTGGCGCGCATGGAAAGCCGGTGCTTTTTCTTCACCCAAAGGATTTTTGTGGTACGCTCGTCGAAATAGAACAAGAATGATAAACCCTACCTTGGCTACTTTAAAAATATTTATATGAAAGTATAACATGCGCATTTCTAAATTTTTTCTGCCACTCCTCAAAGAAACTCCTGCTGAAGCTCAGATAATTTCTCATCGCTTAATGCTGCGTGCGGGGCTCATCCGCCAAGAAGCTGCTGGTATATATTCATGGCTACCACTTGGATTTCGCGTACTAAAAAAAATCGAACAAATTATACGCGAGGAAATGGATCGCGCTGGCGCTATTGAAATGCTAATGCCAACGTTGCAACTTGCCGATATCTGGCGTGAATCGGGGCGTTATGATGCTTATGGTCCTGAAATGTTGCGCATCAAAGATCGCCACGAGCGCGAGCTTTTATATGGCCCCACGAACGAAGAGATGATCACCGGAATTTTTCGCGCCTATGTGAAAAGTTACAAGGGATTGCCAAAAAATTTGTATCACATGCAGTGGAAATTCCGCGATGAGCAGCGGCCGCGTTTCGGCGTAATGCGCGGGCGTGAATTTCTGATGAAGGATGCTTACTCCTTTGACCTTACCAAAGAAGATGCGCGCAAATCCTACAACCGGATGTATGTGGCTTACTTGCGCACTTTTGCACGCATGGGACTTAAGACTATACCAATGCGTGCGGAAACTGGCCCTATAGGCGGCGACTTGAGCCATGAATTTATTGTGTTGGCCGATACAGGTGAAAGCGGCGTGTTTTGCCACAAGGATCTGCTCGATATGCCCATTCCACCTGAAAATGTGGATTTTGATGGTGATCTTGAACCCATCGTGCGTCAGCGTACTTCGCTTTATGCAGCGACTGAGGATGTACACGATCAGGCACGTTTTGAACAGGAAGTACCAGCCGAAAAGCGCCTTGCTGCGCGCGGCATTGAGGTTGGGCAGATATTTTACTTTGGCACTAAATATTCCGAGCCGATGAAAGCAGTAGTAGCAGGTCCTGATGGCAAAGACGTAGCAGTAGAAAGTGGTTCATATGGTATAGGTGTATCACGCTTGCTCGGTGCAATAATTGAGGCAAGTCATGATGATAATGGTATAATCTGGCCGGAGTCGGTTGCTCCATTTAGGGTTGGCCTAATCAATATCCGGGTAGGGGATGAAAATTGTGATAGAGTTTCAAACGAGATTTATGCTAAGCTCACTAAATCGGGCGTTGAAACATTGTATGATGATACACCTGAGAGTGCTGGTAAAAAATTTTCCGGCATGGATTTAATTGGCCTCCCATGGCAAGTAGTTGTCGGACCCAAAGGTGTTGCGGCTGGTGTGATTGAGCTAAAGAACCGGCGGACAGGTGAGAAGGTAGAATTGTCTCCTGAAGCTTTGATGGGTAAATTTATAGATGGATATTCGGCAGTATAAGAAGCAAGCGTTAAGATGGTTGGCAATCTTTGCCATTCTTTTGCCTTGTACTGCAATCTCCCAAGACACTTTGCCGCATTGGAAAATTCTGCCAGATAAAAGCAGTATAGAATGGACGGCGATTTATGCCGGTAAAGAAATCAAAGGCACATTTCCTGATTTTTCTTCTGATATTATTTTTTCTCCTGACCATCTTGATGCAAGCAAAGTTGGTATCAAAATTGTAATAGAAAATCTGAAAAGCAGTGATAAAGATGCGCAAGATAGCCTACTGAGTCTGGATTGGTTTGCTGTATCCAAATTCCCGATAGCTACTTTTGAGACTACTGCTTTTCGACATATCAAAGATGATAATTACGAAGCGGATGGTAATTTAACCATCCGCGATAAAACCGTAAAAATTACTCTTCCGTTTACTCTGAAATTTTTTGAGGATGGCGACACTGCACCCTCAACCCGCTATGCGCGGGTAACGGGTGAAACCATTATAAAACGTGTGGATTTTGGCGTGGGACAAGGTGATTGGCAGAAGACCGACGTGATTGCCAATGATGTTAAAGTATCTGTGAAGATTGAAGCTAAGGCTTATTAGATCTAAATTTCTAGTCGTTTCACAGCTTCGTTTTTTAGCAGATGTTCATTGATGACTTCATCAACATCTTCTTTGGTTTTGCAGCTATACCAGATGCCCTCAGGATAAATCACCATGCAGGGGCCAAGATCGCAGCAATCGAGACATCCGGAATTATTCACTCGGACCTTTTCCAATCCAAGTTCTTTCACGCGTGATTTCATGTAGTCACGTAAAGCGTCTGCATTTTTTTCCGCACAGCAACCACGTGAATTTCCTGCTTCACGGCGGTTAGTGCATACAAAAATATGGTGTTTATAAAATGACATGTATTATCCTTATCAGTAAACCTGATGAAATATAAGTCCACAAACAACATTTGTATTAGAAACAACGTAACTCGCACTAGTTGCGCTGCTATTTACAAAAGCAGCACTGGCGCAATACCCATTAGCAATTCCTCCGCCTTCTATTACAGATATTTTACCTGCGATAGCGTCCCCATCATCTATTTTTGAGTCAATATAATACCCGTCTGAAGGTGTTAAGATAGGGAAAGGCCCTTTAGCAGTTGGTCCAACCCCTGTTTTGGCAATAGGGCTGCGTGATATGGCAAAAGGGCTATTGGATTGTAATATAAATATATTGCCCCAGTTACTTGCGGAATAGATGTACCCTGTGGGGCTGGGAGCATTAGTATCCCAGTTCTGGGACGCCCACCATTGGCTACTGCTTATTTTCCCCAGAGGCGTCATATTTCCGTTATAGCCATACGTTCCCTCTATGAGGCCTGCGTTAGCAAGATGTTGCCAGAAAAGCAAACCTTCACAAGTGGCGCAATTCACTCCGTTTTCAATCAGAGTAATATCCGTATCTGCTACTATACCACTGCCGTTTCCGTTGCAGGTCAAAGGCGAAGTCGTTAATGTATTCGTGTAACAGTTCGCCTGATTTCCATCTACTCCGTCCGCCGCGCCCCAATAGGTGGAGGCATTAATTAAATCACCGGGCAATGCGTTGTATTTATTGCGAAACGTATTTACCGCAGTGGAATAGCGCTCTTTTTGAGTGATTATAGAACGTAGTTCTGCCGTTCGTATAAGACCCTGAGCTACCAGAATGCCACCCACGATCAATCCTATAATAACAAGCACAATGCTCATTTCTATGAGAGTGAAACCGTTGCGGTTAGTGCAGGAAATAATGTGCGATTTAAACAATGACACAATCTTAGAAAGTATAAATTATGAAGCTTATAAAGATATATATTATAATTTATTGTATCTGTTAAGTTAATATAGTTAACGGGCTTTATTATTCAGCTGTATCCAACAATGTTAAATCGTATTTTAGTATATTTTTTAGTTTTATTTGCAGGGCTTATGCCAGGCCTTGTACTTGCTTGTGCATGCGGTTGTGGTGTGTTCGACGTGCAGCCAGGTACGATGTTTCCGACCGGTGAAGGCGGGACAGTCTGGGCGGAATATGATTTCATGAATCAGAACGTAAACTGGAATGGATTCTCCAGTGCATCTTCCGCAAATAATAGCGACAAAGTCATCCGCACGAATTTTATTACGCTGGGTGGGCAATATATGTTCAACCGCGATTGGGGCGTGATGGCAGAAATTCCATATTGGGATAGGTATTTCAGTACGACCGATGACAGCGGTAATATTGCTGGATTCAATCACGATGCCATTGGCGATATACGAATCAAGGGTATTTATTCTGGCTTCTCACCGGATATGTCGAGTGGTCTTACCTTCGGACTTAAACTCCCTAACGGAGATTACTCCTACACTAACTTTGATCGCGATACGGAAATCGGAACCGGCAGCACTGATTTATTGCTCGGTGCCTACCACATGGGCGCGCTTACCGCAGATGCAAGCTGGGACTGGTTTGTAAACGGAGAACTTGATCAACCGTTTCTGACCACAGCCGGATACCGTCCTGGCGATCAGTTTGATGTTGCAGGTGGTGTCTATTACGACAAATGGGCAATCGGCAATGTAAAAATTGCGCCGGTTATGCAGTTCATTGGCTCGTATCGTTTAAGCGACAGAGGTGTCAATGCCGATCCTGAAAATAGCGGCTATAAACGTATATTATTTGCGCCGGGTGTCGAAGTAAGTGAAGGGGAATGGCACTTGTTTACCGATGTCGGCCTTCCAGTGTATCAGGATATGGTTGGCAATCAGTTAACTGCGCCGATATTGTTTAAGCTGAATATAAGTCGTGATTTTTAATGGATAAATGGAAAACCTGCGCATGAACAAAAACATACTGATTTTGATTATCACCCTGGTTTTTTCTTTGTGTGGGGCATCATCTTCTTATGCGGTAAATGTAGGAGAATCTGTCAAACTTGTTACCACAACATTAGACGGTAAGAGTTTTGATCTTGCTGCACTCAAAGGCAAGGTGGTGATTGTACATTTCTGGGCAACATGGTGCGCATCTTGCCGCGAAGAAATGCCCGCTCTTGATGATTTTTACCGTAATCACCATGCTGAAGGGGTTGAGGTCATGGCTATTGGCATGGATCGCCCGCGCGCGCGTGACAAGGTAGCTGCCTATATGAAAGATTTTCATATGCCGGCAAGCCTGATAAGCGATGCAAGTGACAATGGTTTCAGCGCGCCAGCTATATTGCCTGTTACTTATATTATTGCAACCGATGGTACGGTGAGCAGAATATTGACTCCGGATAGGGAAATGCTTACCAGGCAAAGCCTGCATGATGTGATATTACCAATGCTACCGAAACATTAAATGTGGTGAGCTCGGCGGGAATCGAACCACATTCAAATGCGTAGAGCATTTGAATATATATAATGGCGCGGGTTCTTGGATTCCTTTAAAAAATAGTATTTAAGGAAATGGTGAGCTCGGCGGGAATCGAACCCGCGACAACCTGATTAAAAGTCAGGTGCTCTACCGACTGAGCTACGAGCTCTTTTACATGAAGTTCATGAAGAAGAACCCGCAAAATATGAATATACGCTTATTTGTCAATCTTTATTGCACTTAATTTTTTATAAGCGTGAGAAAATCGAAATAAAACGTGTAAAATTTCGAAAGAAATAATTTTCTAGTCTCACAAACTTCATAAACTGGCTGTTTAGCCAATTTCATGTAAATGGCCTTCAAAGCCATTTCTGGCATAAAACTGTAGTATTTAAGTCACAAATTTGGCTGAAATCAGGCAATATTTGGCCTTGTTAATAAATTTTTAACGATTTTGCGGTAGGTTAGCCATTCCTGAAGAGCTCAGGAGAGCTTTTTGAGAGCATAAAAACAGTAGACCAAAACATAAGGATGAACGTCCATGAAAAATAAAACAGGAATAATAATTTGTGCAATTATTTTATGCACTGCGTATGTCAGCAATGTCTTTGCACAAGATAATGGTGTCCCAGCATTGCCAGCACTCCCTCCATTACCATCCGATGCTGCTTTACCAGCACTTCCTGGGCAGCAAAGCAGTGATAATGGCGGCGCAATGTCTGAATTGAAATTACCCGGTGAGCCAACTGCACCAGAATTGCCCAAAGCTCCTGAGTTGCCAGCAGTTTCCAAAGCAACGCCTCCGGCAATCCCGCCAATTGCTCCGATTGCAGAGCTTAAAACTGAGCCAAAGAAAGTAATGGCTGATAATGAAGCTATTATTACCCCTGCAAAACAGACCAAACATAAAAAGAAGCATGTTTTAGCTATGCATACCAAAAAGCATCCCAAAATTTCTGTGGCTGCAAATACTCCTATAGCGCCTTTGACTTACCGCACAGAACATGTGCCGGAGCCGCTTTATGCTAAGTCGTATGATGTGCATAACCGTCATCTGCCAGTTGCCTATAATCAGCAGGATTACGACAAATTAGTATTTCTGACTGCCAAGCGCGATGATTTAGACGGGTTGCGTGCTATGCTCGATTCTGGCATTGACGTGAATACAGTCAATAGTGAAGGTGATACGCCGTTGTTGGTTGCTGTGAAAAACAACTCCATCAATGCAGCGCGTTTGTTACTCTTACGCAAAGCAAACCTGAATGCAGTGGGAAGTAATGGCCTAACCGCTATGCAGGTGGCAACAAGCGCAGGAAATTATACGATGATACGCGCATTGCAGGAAGTGGGCCAAACACATCAAGAAGCAAGCTTGGTGGGTGTTCACGTAAGTAATTAATCTTTACCGTAGGCTGATGTAGTTGGTCATGCTGCAATACGGTAATGTACCTGAAAATCCTAGAAAGATTTTTTCCAGGTGGGGGGAGTTTGCTTAATCTTTTCAGCTCGACTCGTTGGCTCGGGTTCCGGCATTAACATTTGAATTTCATAATGCTTAGGTACGTCGATTTCCATATTAAGATTTTTAGCAAATTGCTGGAATTCCATAAACATGTAGGCCACTTCTTTCGGTGTCATGGGTTGTAGAGTGGATTTATTCTGGTCAGCTCTGTCCTGCATTTCAATATGCGGACTCCAATCTGCCTTATAACCACCTTTTTCACATATGTAGGCAATGGCTGGCATAGCGGCCTGAACTAAAATAATATCCGCATGATCAATATTTATATCATGTATATTGTCCATAGAGGGATCGCAGCTTAGTCCTGTCTGAATCTTGTTATAAAGCTTAAGTGCCTTGCGTGTGTTATTGTTGCAAATTTGTGTGAGTTTAGAGGTGGTAGGATATATCGAGATAATATTATTCCTGTTGTTTGCAATAATAGCTTTTTCCACCTTCTCTATATTTTCTTTACCCAACGTACCGAGATTGAGGTCCGTAATAAAATGATTTAAGGTTAGACTTTGCAAAAAATCGTCAAATGCCTTTTCTTTATGGCCGGAATAGGAGGTTGCCACATTCAAATTATCGATGAGAGTTTTAAGTTGGGTAATAAAGGGTTTGGCATTTTCAGAAACAGAAAGATCGGTAACGATCGCATTCACTGCCTTGTGCACGGCTTGATAATACTGTGGAATTGCTGCGATACCCCTGTCTACAATATCGTCATGTAATGCGTATAATTTTTCTGTATATTCCTTGTAAATAGGGATATTGGTTGCGCGCGTTAATTTTGTAACCGCTTCAATTACATCGTCTAATTCTTTGATAATGGCAACATCCTGAGGGAATTTATCGGAAGTAAGCGCGATAAAATTATTATTTTCGATATGCAACGTTGCAATCGTATTATTTACTCTGAGTAACTGGGTGATACCGGGCAACCCTTGTGCAGTGATATTGTTTGCGCCGATGTCCAGCGCAGCAATATTCTTATTGAGCTCCAGTGCATTTAAAAGTTTTATAATTCCATCGTTGCCGATCTTGCAGCCGTAAAGATTCAGGCTGGTAACGGTATTGTTGGTTTGCAGGAAGCGGATAAGTTCTTCTATATCACTTGCATCCAGGCGACGTCCGCTTAAGTCGAGCATGCGTGTAGATTTTGCTTTTACGTCGTCTAGCAACTCTGTTAACGATTTCATATATTCCCCAAGGTTTCTAAGGCATTGGAGATATCGTACCCCATAATCCTTAAGATTCTATTAACAAAAATAAAAAACCCCGCTCTTTTGAGGGAGCGGGGTATAAACACTTGGGAGAGTTTATTTGGGATTTGCTTAGGCGTTAATCGCTTCAATAGAAACGTAAGTTTTGCTGTCAGCCTTGTGGTGGAATTCCACTTTACCGGTGGCAGTGGCAAACAAGGTATGGTCACGTCCCATGCCTACGTTTTTGCCTGCGTAAATTTTGGTTCCGCGCTGACGCACGAGGATATTGCCGGAAAGGACGATTTCGCCTTCGTATTTCTTCACACCCAGTCTGCGGCCTGCTGAATCACGTCCGTTGCGTGAACTGCCACCCGCTTTTTTATGTGCCATTGTCTAACTCCGTTTATACTTAAATTATGCGTTTATCGCGGTGATTTTGAGTGCGGTAAGGTGCTGGCGATGGCCATTCTTACGGCGGTAATTGTGACGGCGCTTCTTTTTGAAGATGATTACTTTTTCACCGCGGGTCTGTTTTACGATTTCCGCAGCAACTGTAGCGCCAGCCAAAAGCGGGGCGCCGATTTTTCCGTCGATGGCAAGCACATCGTTAATAGTAACTTTATCACCGGCAACGCCTTCTAATTTCTCAACTAAAATGACATCTTCCTGTGCGATGGTGTATTGTTTTCCACCGGTGCGAATGACTGCAAACATTTGTATTCTCCGTAAATTGAGCGGGCAATATAGTAATTAGCCGCAACTTGTCAACCGTTTTTCAAGGTAATTGTTAAGTTTTATGCCTAATTTCATACCTTAATCATTAATTAACTGTTTAATGGTATATTGAAACCTAAAATAATGCCCAGAAAGAAAGTCTTATGGCGGAAGATAGATTGAGTAATGAGCCGCAAATTCCGAAGCTAATACCCAAAGCAAAATTAATAACGCTTCTTAGAAGCCTTCATACCCAATATAGGCAGGATATTATAAAAAATAATGAACTTATTATGCAGAGTGGCTTCATTACTCCAGATAATTATTCTGCAGATCAGATCAAGGCGTTCAACACTTTTTTGGGTCCAATGATTGAGGAAGAACGCCATGCCAGAATCAATGCGCCACCCATTATGTATGCGGCACAGTTGGATCCTTTTATAGACAGAATGTTAAATGAACTAAAATCTGTGACGGATGAACAAATATCAGGATATTTACAAAAACCAGAAAATGCCGAAATTATCACATCGCTGTATTTAAGTACCAGGCCGGGGCCATTTGATAAAGGGGAGCGTTCCTATGGAGGAGAAGAGCACGAACTTTCACAATTAATAGTTGCTATAGGAATAAAAAATTCTCCTGAAGTGGATTATATAAAGTCTTTCAGGGATAAAGACATGATCATTGAGGCACTAAAGACTGAATCTTTAGACATTATGACTAGGCACTATAATGGTAATCCATTGGAGGCCGATGCGTGGGATGCCCTTCAATTACCGGAAATTATGGACGGGAAAATAGCGCGTGCTATAGCAGATCTTAAAGAAATCTCTCCTTTTGAATTACAGCAATTTTTTGAAAAAGAAGAAAATGCCCAACTATTTAATAGTATATTAGCAAGAAGTCCTAACTTTCAAAGCGGCCTTACTCATTACATAAAGGAAGCTGCAGAAAAATATCATTTAGCGCTTTATGGGCTACTTCCTGAAGTTAGAACCATTGATGAAAATGGTTTTAGTGGTAGCAGGTTTAAGGGGTTCCCTACAAATTTTGCAGAACATTCTTTGGAGCAAGAGTACGTGAAAGCCATGGAATCTACAGGAGCATTGCTAGATGAGGTTGGCATAGGATTGAGCTCAGAAAATAAACCCCCTGTCGAAGATAATCCTGAGGCAACTGATAATACACATCAAGAATCTATTGATGACCAAGGTACAAGCAACTCACCTAAGAAAGGATGGCGTGGTAAGACTATTAAAGATGATTCAGAGAATAGTAAGAAAAATATCAAGAAACGACGCCGCTAGCCATATCAGAATCTGTCACCGGGTTATTTCGAACCTTCGCCAGGTTTATCGCTAAAAAACTCCTCAAATTTACCCGATTTTCCTTTAAATTCCTCTGCTTCGGTAAGCGGGTCTTTTTTCGCGGTGATATTAGGCCATTTGGCGGAATATTCGCGGTTTAGCTCGATCCATTTGACCAATTTATCACTTTCGGGAACGATGGCTTCTGCCGGGCATTCTGGCTCGCACACACCACAATCGATACATTCATCAGGGTTGATGACGAGCATATTTTCGCCTTCATAGAAGCAATCAACCGGGCACACTTCAACACAATCGGTATATTTACACTTGATACAGGCATCAGTTACAACGAAAGTCATGGATTTTTCTCTTTTATTAGTTAGTAATAACTAGCTCTTATATATAACTCATAAAGAATTACAAGTATGAAGCCAATCGATCGACTCCTTGAGATTATGAATCAGTTGCGCGACAAGGAAAAAGGCTGCCCGTGGGACGTTGAGCAGACCTTTGCCTCCATTGTGCCTTATACACTTGAAGAAGCGTATGAAGTGGCCGATGCCATTGAAAAAAATGATATGAAGCACTTACGTGAAGAACTTGGCGATTTACTGTTACAGGTAGTCTTTCATGCTCAAATGGCAAAAGAACAGAAACTTTTTACCTTTGACGAAGTGGCTCAAGGTATATGTGATAAGCTGGTAAGCCGTCACCCGCACGTGTTTGGTGATGCAAAAGTAAATAGCGCTGCTGAACAGGTGGAGGCTTGGGAAAAGCACAAAGATATAGAAAAAGCCAAAACCGGAATTAATTTAAAAAGTGATATTCTTGGCGGGGTTCCTATGTCTTTACCGGCAATGACCCGCGCCGTAAAACTCCAGAAACGCGCAGTACGCGCTGGTTTTGACTGGTCTGACATTGAGCAGGTTTTTGAAAAGCTTGATGAAGAAATAAACGAGCTTATGCATGTGATGGCTTATGACGACACTCCGGAAGGGCGTCTCGAAGAAGTAGGCGACATTATTTTTACCTGTGTGAATATTGCCCGTAAGCTTGATGTTGATCCGGAAGAAGCGGTGCGTTTCTGCAATCGTAAATTTGAAAGTCGTTTTCGTTATATGCAGGCCGATCTGGATGCACAAAGATTAAGAATTGAAGATGCATCTTTTCAGGAATTAAATGATTTATGGGATGAAGCAAAAATTGCTGAACAAAGCGTTTTAAAAGAAAAAAAATAATAATGAGGAAACTATGAGAATTGGCTTATATCCTGGTACTTTTGACCCTATTACCTATGGTCATATGGATGTTATCCGCCGTGCGTTACGTGTGGTGGATGAGCTTATCATAGCAGTTGCGCTTGATACGAATAAAGCGCCGATGTTTGCACTAGATATGCGCGCTAAAATGGTGGAAGGCGAAATAAAATCTTTGGGCAATGGCGATCACAAACGCATCAAAGTGAAAACTTTTTCAGGGTTGCTGGTAAATTTTGCTGAAGAAAATAATGCAACGATTTTGGTGCGTGGACTTCGTGCGGTTTCCGATTTTGAATATGAATTCCAGATGGCGGCGATTAACTCCAAGCTCAATCCCGAAATGGAGACAGTGTTCCTCACCGCATCAGAATCCACACACTTTATCTCATCACGCTTTGTAAAACAGATCGCGCGCTTAGGCGGTGACGTGTCTGGCTTTGTCTCACCAAGCGTTGCAGAGCAGATGAAGGCACATTTTAAAGGGTAATACTTTATTAACCTTTTGAGAGTAAGATGGGATCTCATTAAAACGAGGAGCTTTGTTATGGCATTTACCATCGAAAAACTTGAAAATACTGTGAATAATAACAAATCTCTGGATGTGGCAATTACACTTCTTGCTGAGGGCGATGAAGAAATTGCAAATGCAATAAAGACAAAATCTGAACGTGGTGAAGCTATTATTATGGCTGTCAAAGATCAACTCGGTAAAGTTGTTGGTGGCAGTTTTTCTATTGTTCACAATAAGCCTGCTGACCTGCCAGCGATTGCTATGTATACCTATGAGCATATACCCAAAGTTAAAAATGCTGCAGATATCAGAGATTACTTGTTAGATAAAAGTCTGCATGAAATTCATAAGGTGGTTGGAAAAAACTCTCCGGTATTTTTTGAAGGAGATTTTTCGGGTAATAAAAATACCATGTTAAAAAAGAAAGCTTCCTACGAAAATCGTGGTTTTACAACGGTAAATTACGATAATAAAGCATATCAATGGGATAATGAAACCCATTATAAATGGATGGTGCATGGCGAGAAAGAACCATTGCTTGATGAAATGAAAGCGGCAATTAATTTGCAGAGAGCGTTTGTAATATATGCTTATGAGGGTAAGAAATATGTAGATTTTAAAGCCAAGCTTAATAAGCAGATATCGAATAAACAAAAAAATATATACGAAGTCGATAAAAGCCTTCAGCATGCAGACCTCATGGCGCAGGATGGCAAGATGAGCCTAGATATACCTCCTATTGGGAAAGAAGCTGAAAAACTGCACGCGTTGGTAAGGCAAGTTGTAAAAGTTACTGACCGTAGTATTTAACAGCTACAGAATTCTTACAATCCGTAATTCGTAATCAACTCTTCGGCGATTTGCACGGCGTTGAGCGCGGCACCTTTGCGAAGGTTATCGGAAACGCACCAGATATTCAGGCCGTGTTTTACAGAATCATCCTCACGAATGCGCGATATGAAAACCGCATCTTCGCCCGTTGCTTCCGCTGGAGTGTGGTAGCCGCCATTTTCACGACGATCTATCACTACAACCCCTGGAGCTTCCTCAAGAATATTGCGGGCTTCGTTGGCCGAAAGCGGGCGCTCAAACTCAATATTGATGGACTCAGAGTGACCGACAAACACCGGTACACGCACGCAAGTGGCGGATATTTTGATTTTAGGATCAAGAATTTTCTTGGTTTCCTCAATCATTTTCCATTCCTCTTTCGTGTTGCCATCTTCCATGAACACATCGATATGCGGAATCACATTGAATGCAATGCGCTTGGTAAATTTGCTGGGCTCGCGGCTGTCTTTGACAAATAAATCTTTGGTCTGAGAATAAAGCTCATCCATGCCTTCTTTACCTGCGCCGGAAACCGACTGGTAAGTTGAAACCACCACACGTTTAATGGTCGCTGCGTCATGCAAAGGCTTCAGAGCCACGACCATCTGCATGGTGGAGCAGTTGGGATTGGCAATGATGTTGCGTTTGCGGAAATCTTTGAGCGCGTGTGCATTTACTTCTGGCACAACAAGCGGAATATCTTTTTCCATGCGGAAATACGAGGTGTTGTCGATGACGACACAGCCTTGTGCTGCTGCACGTGGTGCATGAATTTTAGAGACCGAAGCACCTGGCGAAAAGAGCGCAATATCAGTTCCGGTGAAATCATAATCATCCAGCACCTGAGTTTTTAAAATTTCGCTATCGCCGAAGCTTACATCTTTACCACGCGATTTTGCGGAGGCGAGTGCCACTACTTCGCTCACGGGGAATTTACGCTCAGCAAGTATTTTTAATATTTCGCGCCCTACATTTCCCGTGGCGCCTACTACTGCAACTTTATATGACATTTTTCTTATTCCTAAATTTTATGCTGCTTTTTCTTCTTTTTTAGCGAGTACCGCAAGTGTTTTTATAATTGCATCACCCATCTGGGTAGTGGAAACTTTCTTGCCACCATCTTGCATAATATCGGCAGTGCGCAGGCCTTGCGCCAACACTTCGGTGATTGCTTTTTCCAGTAAATCCGCCTCTTTTGCGAGATTAAATGAATAACGCAACATCATGGCAAAGCTCAAAATAGTTGCAATGGGGTTTGCAACATTTTGCCCGGCGATGTCGGGAGCGCTGCCGTGAACGGGTTCATAAAGGGCAGAGGTTTTGCCATTTTTATCTTTTGCACCAAGCGATGCCGATGGCAACATGCCAAGCGAACCAGTAAGCATGGCAGCGCAATCAGAGAGAATATCACCGAAGATATTTCCAGTGACCATCACGTCAAATTGTTTGGGATTGCGCACAAGCTGCATGGCTGCGTTATCAACGTACATATGCGAAAGCGCAATTTCTTTATATTCTGCATCGTGAATTTTCTGTACTTCTTCACGCCACATTTCGGTGCATTCCAATACATTGGCCTTATCTACTGAGCAGACTTTTTTGTTGCGTTTTTGCGCGAGCTCAAACGCCACTCGTGCGATGCGATGCACTTCGGGGCTGGTGTAGACCATAGTGTTTACACCTTTGCGCGTGCCGTCCGGCAAAGTTTCTACACCGCGTGGAGTACCAAAATACACATCTCCCGTGAGTTCACGGACAATCACAATATCGAGGCCAGAAATTACTTCGCGTTTGAGCGTTGAGGCATCAGCGAGCGCTTCAAAACACATAGCGGGGCGTATATTGGCAAAGAGGCCGAGTTCCTTGCGGATTCCAAGCAGACCGCGCTCCGGGCGTACTGCATAATCCAGTGATTCCCATTGTGTTCCGCCTACTGCGCCAAGCAAAATAGCATCGGCTTCATGGGCTGCTTCCAGCGTTTCTTTGGGCAATGGTGTTCCGGTTTTGTCATACGCAATACCGCCGATATAGGCCATGCTGGTGGTAAATTGCGTACCTTTATTCTGGTTAAACCAGGCGATGATTTTTTCGGCTTCTTTGACGACTTCGGGGCCGATTCCATCGCCGGGAAGTAATAATATATGTTTTACACTCATGGGTTATGCTTTCTTAATTAAATCTGCGAATGACGGGCCGATATTCCCATTTAGAACAAGCATGTCACCCCATACTTTATTCAGTACATAAGGCTCGGTTGCGAGCCAGTTATTAAATTCCGCGCGTGATTCAAAATTGGTAACGACCACAGAGCCAATCATTTTTCCCTGATCATCTGTAATAGCAACTCCTATGAGTACTTTGCCTTCGCCGCGTAATTGTGTGATGGAATCAGTATGGGCTTTGCGAGTTGCCATGCGGCGTTCATGCGCGCCTTCGTCTTTTGCGTCATAGGCTATGAGTATGAATTGTGCCATATTATGCTGCCTTATATAACCACGGGGTTGCGGATTTTTGCTTATCTTCAAATTTTCCGATATCCGCAAGTTTTTCCATGGTGAGGCCAATGTCATCAAGGCCGTTCATCAGGCAATGTTTACGGAAGGGATCAATTTCAAATTTAAATTCATGATTACCAGCAGTCACGGTTTGCTTTGCTAAATCCACAGTTATTTTCTGTTCAGACTCTGCCACCTGCAACAATTTTTCAACTTCGTCTTTTGCTAAAACTACAGGAAGAACGCCGTTTTTGAAGCAATTATTGTAAAAAATATCAGCGAATGACGAAGAGATTACACAGCGAATGCCGAAATCAAGAAGTGCCCAAGGGGCATGCTCGCGCGAAGAGCCACAGCCAAAATTATCACGTGCGACAATAATTTCTGCATGAGTATATGGCTCTTTGTGCAAAATAAAGTCATCATTGCGTTTGCCGTTTACGTCAAAACGCATTTCATAAAACAAACCTTCCTTAAGGCCGGTGCGTTTTATGGTGGTGAGAAACTGCTTTGGGATGATCATGTCGGTATCAACATTTTCAATCGGCAGCGGCGCGGCGATAGCAGTGAGTGTTGTAAATTTTTGCATTATTTTATCTCCCTTACATCAACCAACTTACCTGTAATCGCAGCGGCAGCAGCCATTGCCGGGCTCATGAGGTGGGTGCGTCCGCCACGGCCCTGGCGGCCTTCAAAGTTACGGTTGGAAGTGGAAGCGCAGCGCTCACCGGGTAAGAGTTTGTCAGCATTCATGGCAAGGCACATGGAGCAGCCGGGTTCGCGCCATTCAAAACCTGCGTCTAAAAAGATTTTGTCCAAACCTTCTTTTTCGGCTTGTTCTTTTACCAAGCCTGAACCGGGCACGACCATGGCGAGTGTGATGTTACTTGCCACATGTTTGCCTTTTACGACTTTTGCGACTTCGCGGAAATCTTCAATGCGGCCATTAGTGCATGAGCCGATAAATACTTTATCTATCGCGATATCAGTCAGCTTTGTGCCACCTTTAATGCCCATATATTCAAGTGAACGTTCAATCGTCTTGCGGCGGTTTTCATCTTTTTCATCGCTGGGGTTTGGCACATAGCCGTTGATCGGCAAAACATCCTGTGGGCTTGTACCCCATGTCACTTGCGGAATTAAGTCGGCGGCATTGAGTTCCACCACGGTATCGTATTTAGCGCCAGCATCGGAGGCGAGGCTTTTCCAGTAAGCAACGGCTTTGTCCCAATCAGTACCTTCTGGAGCGTAAGGGCGGCCTTTGATGTACGAAAAAGTGGTTTCATCAGGTGCAATAAGACCTGCGCGCGCACCTGCTTCAATCGACATGTTGCAGATGGTCATGCGCCCTTCCATGGAGAGGCTTTTGATTGCGTCGCCTGCATATTCAATCACGTAGCCAGTGCCGCCTGCGGTTCCGATTTTGCCGATGATGGCAAGCACGATGTCTTTGGCGGTAACGCCAACCGGTAATTTTCCATCCACCCGCACGAGCATATTTTTTGCGCGTTTCTGAATGAGGGTTTGAGTTGCAAGCACATGTTCTACTTCGCTCGTGCCAATACCAAAGGCAAGTGCGCCAAATGCGCCGTGTGTTGCAGTATGTGAATCACCGCAGACAATGGTCATGCCGGGCTGGGTGAGGCCTTGCTCAGGGCCGACAATATGCACAATGCCCTGGCGTTTATCGTCCATTTTGAAATAGGTAATACCATATTCTTTGCAGTTATCTTCTAGCGTCTGCACCTGAATACGCGCGGTTTTGTCTTTAATGCCATCTTTGCGATCAGGTGTAGTGGGGACGTTATGATCGGCAACTGCAAACGTAGCATCAGGGCGGCGAACTTTGCGCCCGGCAACACGCAAACCTTCAAAAGCTTGAGGGCTGGTGACTTCATGGATTAAATGGCGATCAATATAGAGTACGCACGTGCCATCGCTGGCTTGTTGCACGAGGTGGGAGTCAAAGATTTTGTCGTAGAGAGTTTTCATAGATCAGGTTCCAGTGTTTAGGTTCCAGGTTTCGGCTTTGTGCTGAAACAAGAAATCCGACACCCGAAACCTTAAATTGAATTATTTTGCTGTTGCAGTTGCAACTACGTCGCGCAGCTTTTCTTTAATTCGCGCAGCTTTGCCAGTGAGGCCACGTAGATAATATAGTTTCGCACGGCGAACATCACCACGGCGCACTACAGTCACGCTTTCAAGGCGTGGGGAATAAAGCGGAAAAATACGCTCAACACCTTCACCATGGCTGATTTTCCGCACGGTAAAAGCAGAGTTAAGGCCAGCGTTTTTGCGGCCAATGCACACGCCTTCAAATGCCTGAATACGTTCGTTATCGCCTTCGATAATGCGCACGTTTACGCATACGGTATCGCCGGGTACGAAATCGAAGGTTTTTCCTTCACTGAGCTTGGCGGTATATTCTTTTTCAAGTGTCTGTAAAATATTCATAAAATCATTTCCTGTTATCTTTAAGTCTCGTCTTTATTCTCTTTTTCGCCGCGCCCATAAATCAGGCCGCAAGGCTTTTGTCAAGTTTTCTGACTGCAGCAGCCGCCATTTTTTAATGTTTGCATGGTTGCCGGATAATAACACATCCGGTACCGCATTTCCATTCCAAATAGGCGGTTTAGTATAATGAGGATATTCAAGGAGTCCAGCGAAATCATTGTTTTCGCTAAAACTTTCTTCACTTAAGGAGTCTTTGGAGCCCATAACACCAGGCAGCAGGCGAACGCACGCATCCAAAAGCACAAAAGCGGCGATTTCTCCGCCGGATAGCACATAATCGCCAATGCTTATTTCTAACGGTTTATGGATTTCCAGCACGCGTTCATCCACTCCTTCAAACCTGCCACATAAAAGAATGAGATTCTTCTGGCTTAAATCCTGCACCAGTTTTTGGGTGAGTGGCGCGCCACGAGGGGTAAAATAAATTAACTGGGCATCAGGCATTTGGGATTTGGCATCGGTGATTGCAGTATCTAAAATATCAGGGCGCATCACCATACCCGAGCCGCCGCCGTAAGGAGTATCATCCACCGTTTTGTGTTTATCGGTTGCATAATCACGGATTTGCAGGGTTTTTAAATTCCACAGGCCTTTTTTTAGCGCTGTGCCTGCAAGCGAATGCCCAAGCGGCCCCGGAAACATTTCAGGGAAAAGGGTCAGCACTATGGTGGAAAATTTTTGATCGAACATATTTTTATATTACAGAGCGTTGCTTTGAATCAGTCAAGAACTAATAATTTCCGTTGCAGGCGGCGGTTTCATGGATTAAAAAAACAATGCGCGAAAATGCGTAAAATCTCATTTCAAGGAATCTATCAGTGTTAGTTGCAGAATTTTTCAATCGTGGCGGGCCAGTCATGTATGTGTTGCTTGCCCTTTCTATTTACGGTGTAGCAGTCATTTTATTCAAGATATATCAATTCTGGAATGCCGGAATTTTTTTACCAAGCAATTATATCGATAAAGCCGTGAACGAAATTCGCGCTGGCGATATTAGAAGTGCGCTTGCCACCCTCTCCACTGTGAGGGGCCCAATCGCTCGTATTATGCGTGTGGCGCTTGATTGCGTTGCTAACCGCGAAATTTCCCAGCGTAGCAAAGAGGCGGAAATTGCCCGTGTCGGTGCTTCCGATATTCGTTATTTAGAGATGCACTTGCGTGGATTAGAGATGATCGCAAACGTAGGGCCATTGCTTGGTTTGCTTGGAACGGTGATGGGTATGGTGGTAGCGTTTTCCAAACTGGAAGCAGCGGGTGCGCGCGTTGATCCGTCACTTTTTGCCGGCGGTATCTGGGAAGCATTTTTGAGCACGGTTGCCGGTCTTGTAGTTGCGATTCCTGCTATTGGTGCCTATTACGCCATTGACGCTTTGATTGAACGTGTGCGTGCTACTATGCGTGATGTATCGATTCAGATTTTGGCGCTCGAAGATGAATTCAAACGCAATGAAAAAGAATTAAAACGTAAAGACGCGGTAAAGCGTGAAATAGAAATGCGTGAGCTTGAAGAGCGTGTGAAGGATGCTGCAAGTAATACCCGCTCAACACCACAAAACAGCAGTACATTGCATTTGCTTAACCCGCGCTATTCAAGCTTTTAATTGCCATGGTGGACATTCAAAGGCAAACCCGTAAGGCAAAATCGATACCCCTGATATCATTGATTGACGTGGTGTTTCAGCTTCTGATTTACCTGATGATCACGACCAGCTTTACGCGCTCAGAATCCCTTGAATTGCTTTTACCACCCGCTGCTGAAGCTAATAAACCTGTCGTTGCCAAGAAGAGTGATACTCAGACACTGCATATTTATATCTCTGATCTGGGAGAAACATTTTTAGAACAAAAAAGCATAAACGAGCAGGATATGTCGCATGATTTGCGGGATATATTTTCAAAAAATCCTGATCGTGGTGTTTTAGTGCTTAGTGCTAATAAAGTTTCTGTGAATGTACTGGTACGCATTATGGACAGGATTTATTCTGCCGGGGGTAAAAATATTGCGGTTGCCGACTGGATTATACCGGAGACAAATAAGGGAGTGAAACCCGCCAATGGTTGATATTCCACGTCATAAACAAACCGCAAGAGAGCCAAGCCTCATTCCCATGGTGAATGTAGTGTTGCTGTTGCTGGTATTCTTTTTGGTCGCGGGTTCCGTTGAAAAATTTGATGTGGTGCATATTGATTTGCCTGTGGCAAAAAATGGTAAACTGCTTACAGACGGACAGGTAGTGATCGTGCTCGGTCCGCAGAGAGAAATTCTAATCAATGACGACTTTGTTGCACCGGAAAGCTTCGTCGGCACTATACAGGAACATCTGCGTGATAGTTCTAACAAAGTTATTTCACTCAAGGCCGACGGTCATCTGCCCGCTACATTTATGATATCGATTATGAATCAGATTAAAGCGGCAGGTGGTACTAATATTTCGCTCGTTACAACGCCATTTTAGGACTCAAATACATGTTTTTTGCGACTCCTGAAGTTAAAAGTCTAAGTAAATATTCGGAATTCGGTTCTTACCTGCAGCCGAAGCATTTCCTTATTATGACAATGATTGCTATCTCCATTCATATCGCAGTGGTGGTCATATGTTCATTGGAGCCCAAGGAAGAGGTCATGCAGATTCCGGTGCGGGTTTTAAATATAAAATTAGATGGTGGAAGTGCCGGTGAGCTTGATATACCGCCTGCTTCCGCGATGCCGGGGTATGTGCCGCCACCGCCTCAGATAACGCTTGAAAAAAATATTTCAAATAAAAAACCAGTTATTGAAATGCCGCCGGAAAAAAACAAACATTTTGCCAAAAAAGACAGCCAGAAAGTGGTTGAGTTCACACCGGAAGAATTAAATTTTAACAAACCCAGAAAATATGTGCGCACGGAAGAAATGAACGAGCAGACAGACAAAAATAAAACGACTGGCAATGGCAGTGGCATGAGTGGAACTGCGGCAGGTGACGAAATCGTAAGACGTTACGAGCAGGAAATACCTCTCTGGGTGGACAAACATAAAATTTATCCTGATGCAGCGCGGCAACGCGGTATAGAAGGGATTGCGGTGGTGCGCATCCGTATCGACAGAAACGGCAATATTCTCTACAGCGCGATTGACCACTCCTCGGGAAGCCAGATTATCGATCAGGCGGCATTGGAGATGGTACATAATTCCAACCCGCTTCCACCTGTACCCAAAGATTATGAAGGCAATGAGCTCGAATTTCTTTTGCCGGAAACATTTACACTGCAATAGACATGACCTTACATAAAAACATACTAGTCACTGGCGGCGCAGGTTTCATCGGCAGCACATTTGTGGCGCAGTCAGTGGCGTGCGGGCAGCGTGTGATTGTGCTGGATGCGCTGACTTATGCCGGGCATAAGGAAAATCTTACATGGATAAAACCGGAGAATTATAAACTCGTTGTTGGCAATATTGCTGACGGCGCATTGGTAAGTTCGCTGCTTCAGGAACATTCTGTTGATGCGATTGTGCATTTTGCGGCGGAGTCGCATGTCGATAATTCCATCAGCAAACCTGCGGAATTTATCGAGACCAATATTGTGGGTACTTATATATTGCTTGAAGCCGCGCGCGAATATTGGAAAAAATTATCTGCGCAGAAAAAAGAAAACTTCCGTTTCCTGCATGTCTCTACCGACGAGGTATATGGCTCACTTGGGGCTATCGGTAAATTCAGTGAAACGACTGCGATGAAGCCAAATTCACCCTATTCTGCTTCAAAAGCGGCGAGTGATCACCTCGTGCATGCCTGGTTTGCAACCTATGATTTGCCAACGATCATCACCAATTGCAGCAATAATTATGGCCCGCGCCAGTTTCCGGAGAAACTCATTCCTCTCATGATTACCAACGCGCTTTCCGGTAAGGATTTGCCAGTTTATGGCGATGGTAAAAACATCCGCGACTGGATTCACGTGGAAGATCATTGCGCAGGTATCGCGCTTGCGATTGAAAAGGGAAAAGTGAGTGAAACCTATTGTTTTGGCGGTAATGCAGAGCGTGCCAATATTGAGGTTGTGCAGGGGATATGCAGGATACTGGATACAATGCGTCCAAACAAATCCGGTGCAAAATATGAGTCACAGATTAAGTATGTCACTGACCGCCTAGGCCATGATCGCCGCTATGCAATCGACGATACCAAAGCACAAAAAGAATTAGGCTTCACCCGTAAGCACAACTTCGATTCCGGCCTGAAAGCTACCGTTGAATGGTATCTTGCCAATAGGAAGTAGATTACAATTGTTTTGATAGGCTTAAATTTGTTATAGAGCGGTTCACTTTGACACCGGCTTTTTGCATCAGGTCGTATATAACATCTAATAATCCTGACTGAGCTAAATAATTGTCTACGCTCATCTGATTTGCCAAATGTTTAGGCAATTTTACGAAAGTCTGATCTTTACCTACCTTTAGCGCATCACCAAATTTATTTCCTGGTTTGCAGCAAAAGGCATCAAATACTTCCTGACGTTTTTCATTATCATTATAGTTATAGCCAATTTTATCTTCTAATGAGCTTCTTATGCGCCTTAATTCGGGTGCCGTACAACCATGAGGTTCTGTATTTATAGTTATTATATTATTAGCAATTTGTTCTTCGAACACTTCTAAAACTTTTGTGGATTCCTGATCAGGATCTTGGCTATTGATTTGGCGTCCTCTGAAGGTTACTTCTAATCCTTTTTTGCCAAAGCCTTTGCCTTTTTCATAGTCTGATTTGTTAAAGGTTACACGGACATACGCGCGTGACTGACCCGTTGGATCTTTAAATAAAACGATATGTTGAGCCCCATCTAAACAATCATCCTCAAAACTATTTATGCAAGTACCCATGTTTTTCATTTCATGCTGTTCGTCAAGAGCGTAAGTATTAAGAAGATTGATAATCTTCCAACCTTTGTATTCACCTTCAGTGATTTTACTCTCAACTGGGCTAATTAAGGGATGCCAAGTTTGATCTTCTTTTTGAAATTCTTCATCTTTCATGAGATCAGCGAGATGTCTATCGTGCCAACGTTTGGAGAGATCTAGTATAGTGGTGATATTTCTACCTGCTTGTATCTGTTCCGTGCTACCTACCTTGACTTTTTGATCCATAAAAAGTGTATTGAATAAAGATAATTTTAGATTCGGAAGAAGCTCAGTTAATATTTGTGTTCTTAATTCGTAAAATCCTCCATGTCCATTTCTGAGATAGGCGCTTTCTGGATTTGTAGATAAAAGTTCTGGATAGCTTTGATCAAAAATTTGTGCCATTTTAGGAAGTATAACCAGCCGCGAAAATTCATTAACTGTATCCGCAATGCTTTGCATATCATTGATGCTGTAAGGTTTTAATTTTTTCTGCAATTCTTGCCAGGAATTACCTGAGTTTTTAACCAACTGATTTAGCAGGGGCGAGACATACACATAAGTAGTTCCTGGCTTTATATGTAAATGATTGCGATCGAAGGCAGTAACCAGGCTATTTATTTTTAGAAGTGATTCAATGCAGGCAACCTTGTCCTCATATTTCCTGGGCGGCACAACATAGCATGTCTGCGCATAGGATTCTTTCTCAGTCTTTGCATTTTTGTTTATATTTATTAACGAAAGCTGAGCAAAAAATAGTATCTGTTTTACAAATAATTGCCCGGTTTCGTTAAATATAGGATGGGTCGCGATAGGTGCATCAAATGCATCTTCGAATTTATTTAAACTATCATAAAATGGTTTTATCTTTTCTGGATGCTCAGCAATTTTTATATATTCTTTTTCTGTTTCAGATGCTTTTCGCGCAGTACCCAAACTATAAAGACCGATTTCGTCATGCACCAATTTGGTATCATTGACGTCAAGGAAAGAAAGATATTTTTCACCGTAAAATATACGTGCTAATGCAGTAAATTTTTCTGGCTCTTTTTCGTAGAACTCTATCAACATTAACATTAGATACGGTTCGTTGACATAATAAGATTCAGTTGAAGCAGCAATTTTCTTTAATGCTTCTTTATCTTCAAGGCATGCATCCAATATTTCTTTAAGAGATTTTTTGCTGAATGCCGAATTGTAGGCGTACAGTGACTCTAGCATTTTTTTCAAAGTGGCATATTGAGGTATTATTGCTTTATCCATAACATCACTACTTAAAAATTTATTCCCTAAAATATACCCCAAAAAGGTTAACAAATAGTTAGCTTTCGGCCTTCCAAACAACCCGATTATCCAAATATGGCAGTTTTGCTATGGTTTCGGTCATAAAAATTAGTTATGTTCTTGCAAAATAATCCCGATATAGCATATATACCCTATGCGCAACGTGATGCCCCTTAACAATGTTCAGTCCTGGCCGGTTTCCCTTATCAAGGAAATTATCGGCGTATTTCTTATCGTCTTCGCGTTATTTTTAACCGTGGCACTCATCGGGTTTCACGATTCTGACCCGTCATTCAATATGGCGGCTGATCATCCGGTGTTAAATTATGCGGGGAGGGTAGGTGCATATATTGCAAATCCTCTACTGCAAACGCTTGGGCTTGCTTCCATACTCATAGTCATGATGACTGCGGCCTGGGGCTGGCGGCTTGTTGCGAGCAAGCGTCTGCCATCACTTCTTGGTATTCGTCTTACCCTTTTTATATTAAGCCTTGTGTTGTTTGCAACATTGTTTGCGACCATTGAAGCGCCCGTTTTTTGGCCGATAGAGAGTGGTCTTGGCGGCGCAATCGGCTTGCAGGTAAAAAGGGTGTTTTTAAAACATTTTGTAGCCTTAGCGTATTTGCCATTTATTTTAATATTGCTCGCAGGCTCAGTTCCCATCGCACTTGGGCTTAGCCTTCGCGAATGGAAAGCAGTGGTGCGTATTAGCTGGAAATCGGTGGCGCTGGCCTGTAAAGCAGTTGGTTTAGTTATACCCGGACTACCCAAAGACGAGGATGAAGAGGACGAAGAAGAACTTGAAGCAAAGCCAAAATCATGGCGCAAGCGTCTTTCCAAGCGTGTGGCTGATGAAGAAGATGAAGACGCAATAGAAGTAAAAAAGAAAAACAAGAAATATCTTGTGGCGGCGCCGAAGCAGAAATCGCAAAAGGTGGCGCAGTCTTCTTTTGATTTACCTGCGCGTAAAGGCAAATACCAGATTCCATCCTTGTCATTGCTTTCTGAAGCGAGCAAGAAAGGCAAAAAACAACAGATGAATGAAGCAGCATTATCGCAAAATGCACGCTTGCTTGAGACAGTTCTCAATGATTTTGGCATCAACGGTGAGATCACTAAAGTGCGCCCTGGCCCTGTGGTAACGCTCTATGAACTTGAGCCATCTCCCGGCACAAAATCTTCGCGTGTGATTGGGTTGGCGGATGATATTGCCCGTTCCATGAGTGCGATTTCCACCCGTATTGCGACGGTTCCCGGTCGCAATGTAATCGGTGTCGAATTGCCGAACTTGGCACGTGAAACCGTGTATTTGCGCGAACTTTTAGAGGATGAAAGCTTTGTCAATACGCAGGCGAATCTGCCAATTGCGCTCGGTAAGGATATCAGCGGAACGCCGATTGTGGTGGATCTTGCGCGCATGCCGCATTTACTTGTAGCCGGTACGACGGGTTCAGGTAAATCGGTGGCAATTAACACCATGATCGCGTCACTGGTCTATAAGCTCACGCCTGAGCAATGCAAATTCATTATGATTGATCCGAAAATGCTTGAGCTTTCGGTGTATGACGATATTCCGCATCTGATTTCGCCTGTGGTAACTGAACCCGGCAAAGCCGTGGTTGCGCTTAAATGGACGGTGAAGGAAATGGAAAACCGTTACCGCTTGATGTCGAGCTTGGGTGTTCGCAACATCGAAGGCTACAACAAACGCATCAATGAGGCCAAAGCCAAAGGCGATAAACTAACACGCACCGTGCAGACTGGTTTTAACCCCGACACGGGCTCTCCCATTATTGAAGAAGTGCCGCTCGATATGAACCCTCTGCCATTTATTGTGGTGGTAGTCGATGAAATGGCAGACTTGATGATTGTTGCAGGTAAGGAGATTGAAACCTCCATCCAGCGCTTAGCGCAGATGGCACGCGCGGCCGGTATTCATATCATCATGGCAACGCAACGCCCCTCAGTGGATGTTATTACCGGCGTTATTAAAGCAAACTTTCCCACACGCATCAGCTTTCAGGTGACGTCGCGCATTGATAGCCGTACCATCTTAGGCGAGCAGGGTGCTGAGCAACTGCTCGGACAGGGTGATATGTTATACATGGCAGGTGGCGGGCGCATTACGCGTGTACACGGGCCTCTCATCAATGATAAAGAAGTAGAAGATATTGTTGCACATTTACGCGCGCAAGGCGCGCCGACTTATGTTGAAGACGTAACCCGTGACCCTGAAGAATTTGAATTTGGTGCAGAAGGCGGTGACGAAGACGATGATGACGGTGATGTGTATCGTCAGGCAGTTGCTATTGTGCTACGTGATCGCAAAGCCTCCACCAGCTATTTGCAACGCACCTTAAAACTTGGCTATAACCGCGCTGCTCGCCTCATTGATCGAATGGAACTTGAAGGCATCGTCGGTTCCGCCAACCATGTGGGTAAACGCGAAGTTATCGGCTAAAACTGCTTTAATTAAGGAAATTCCATGAAAGCAATTATTCTTGCGGGCGGCTCTGGCACAAGGCTTTCACCGATGACAAATGCCATCAGCAAGCAATTGCTGCCGATTTACGATAAGCCCATGATTTATTACCCGCTTTCGCTGGTAATGCTCGCAGGAATCCGGGAAATTCTTATTATCAGCACCCCACGTGATTTGCCGATGATTGAGGAATTACTTGGCGATGGAAAATCGCTGGGCATCACACTTTCCTATAAAGCGCAGCCAAAGCCGGAAGGTATTGCGCAGGCATTCCTCATTGGTGAGGAATTTATCGGTAACTCTCCTGTCTGTCTGGTGCTTGGTGATAATTTATTCTTTGGACAATCTTTAACCGCCCAGCTCGAAGAAGCGGCAGCGCTTAAAAGCGGCGCTACCGTATTTGGTTACCGCGTAAAAGACCCGGAGCGTTACGGCGTGATTGAGTTTGATAAATCCGGCAAAGCACTTTCCATTGAAGAAAAACCGAAAAATCCGAAATCTAATTTTGCCGTCACCGGGCTTTATTTTTATGACAATCAGGTGGTACAGATTGCAAAGAACATGAAACCTTCGGCGCGCGGCGAGCTTGAGATTACCGATGTAAATAATGTTTATCTTAAACAAGGTAATCTTAATGTAGAGTTAATGGGCAGGGGCGCTGCATGGCTTGATACGGGAACACCGGATTCACTGCTTGCGGCAGCGCAATTTGTGCAGACAATCGAACAACGTCAGGGGCAACGAGTGGCATGCTTGGAAGAAATAGCATTTGCCAAAAAATTTATTGATCTGGCAAAGCTCAAAACACTCGCGGCAGCAAATACTAAAAGCCATTACGGATCTTATTTGAGCGAACTGGTAGCAGAGGCAGAGAAATGAAGCCGCTCCTTGTAATAGGCTCACGTGGCCAGCTCGCGCAGGCAATCCGGCATTTTCGCCCCAATGCAATTTTTTTGGAACGCAGCATCGCAGACTTGTCGCATCCCCATAAACTTACGGAAATATTAGAGCAGTATGATCCTTATGCAGTCATCAATGCAGCGGCATATACGAGCGTGGATAATGCAGAGTCTGAGGAAAGCCTTGCAACTATTGTTAATTCACAGTCTCCTGCGGCCATGGCGATTTACTGCGCGCGTCGTCATATTCCGTTCGTACATCTTTCCACTGATTATGTGTTTAACGGCAGTGGTGATATTCCTTGGAGAGAAGATGATTCTCCGGAGCCGCTGAATGCATATGGGCGTTCTAAACTTGCCGGTGAAGACGCGATTGCGCGGGTGGGCGGTAAATATCTTATTTTTCGTACCTCTTGGGTATATGACGCGGAAGGGCGAAATTTTCTAAATTCAATTTTAAGGCTCGCAAGTGAGCGTGAAGAATTGCGCATCATTAATGATCAGTTTGGCGCACCTACCTATGCACGACACCTTGCGAGAGCTATATTAATGATAGTGGATGCCGCCCTTAAACTTCCCAAATTTCCTTCAGGAATTTATAATATGTGTAACAAAGGGGTTACCAGCTGGTATGGATTTGCGATTGAAATCGTGCAATATGCAAGAGATCTTGATTTGCCAGTAAAAGTCCGCCATATCCTGCCAATTCCAACCACTGAATATCCGTTGCCTGCCAAACGTCCGCATAATTCACGGCTGGATTGCAGTAAGATTAAATCCACGTTTGATATTACAATGCCGAGCTGGCAAGAAGGCCTCACCGCCTGCATGGAGTTAAAGAAAAAATGAAAATAAGTGATTGCGAACTTGAAGGGTTAAAAATTATAGAGCTGGACGTACATGGTGATGCGCGCGGCTTTTTTGTTGAGCGGTTTCATGTGAAGCGTTTTGCCGAAGCAGGCTTGCCGCATATTTTCCTGCAGGATAATCACTCGCGTTCAGCGCCCGGGATTTTGCGCGGAATTCATTATCAGTATGCGCCACCACAAGGAAAACTGGTTGGCGTCATAAGAGGCAAAGTGTGGGATGTCGCTGTGGATATTCGCCCGCAGTCCAAAACATTTGGCAAATATTATGGTATTGAGCTTACCGGTGAGAATGGCAAGCTATTCTGGATTCCACCTGGATTTGCGCATGGATTTTGTGTGCTCGGGGATGAGCCTGCCGATATGCTTTACAAGGTAACGAGTGTTTATAATGCAGTTGGCGAAGGCGGCATAAAATATGACGATCCGGAAATAGGCATCAAATGGCCAATCACTAACCCCACGATTTCCGAGCGTGATAAAGCTCAGCAGAGTTTTGCTGAATATAAGAAATCAGCGCCGAATTGGGGTTAACTCGCGTTAGCCATTTTCTTCAACAGCGGCTTTATATAACGTCCGGTGACACTTTCCTTGCTTGCAGCAATCTGCTCTGGTGTACCAAAAGCGACAATCTTTCCGCCCTTATTGCCACCTGCAGGACCAATATCAATAATCCAATCGGCGGTTTTAATAACGTCAAGATTATGTTCAATCACCACGATGGTATTTCCAGCATCTACAAGCTTATGGAGTACCAAAAGTAGCTTGCGGATGTCTTCGCTGTGAAGACCAGTAGTTGGCTCATCAAGAATATACAAAGTTCTGCCGGTAGAGCGTTTGGAAAGCTCTTTGGCAAGTTTAATACGCTGTGCTTCACCGCCGGAGAGTGTGGTGGCGGATTGCCCAAGCGTAATATAGCCAAGCCCTACTTCATGGAGCGCCGCGCATTTTTCAAGCACTGATGGGTTTGAGGCGAAGAATGGTACTGCTTCATCCACCGTCATATTTAAAACGTCGGAAATAGATTTATCGCGGTATTTAATTTCCAAAGTTTCGCGGTTATAGCGGCGTCCCTGACATTCGTCGCATTTGACATAGACGTCTGGCAGGAAATGCATTTCGATCTTAATCATGCCATCGCCTTGGCAGGTTTCGCAGCGTCCGCCTTTGACGTTGAACGAGAAACGCCCTGATTTATAGCCGCGTGCTGCTGATTCTGGCAATGCGGTAAACCAATCACGAATGGGTGAGAACGCGCCCGTGTAGGTGGCAGGGTTTGAGCGTGGTGTGCGACCAATCGGCGACTGATCAATCTCAATGATTTTATCGATATATTCAATGCCGGTAATGCTGTCATGTGCGCCAGCAGCGTCTTTGCTGCCGTGAAGTTTGCGCATAACGGCTTTGTATAATGTTTCGATGATAAGGCTAGATTTGCCGCCACCAGAAACACCGGTGATACAGCAGAAAACACCCAACGGAATATCAGCAGTTACATTTTGCAGGTTGTTTGCGCGTGCGCCGGTAATGGTAATTTTTTTATTACGCGAAACCGGACGGCGATTTGCCGGAAGCGGGATGCTTCTTGCGCCAGAAAGATATTGACCGGTAATACTTTCTTTCACTGCCATCACTTCTTTTGCGGTGCCTTGCGCAACAATCTTTCCACCATGTAAACCTGCGCCGGGGCCCATATCAATCAAGTAATCGGAATGGCGCATAGTGTCTTCGTCATGCTCTACAACAATCACGGTATTGCCGAGGTCTTTTAAATTTTTGAGAGTGGCAAGCAATCGTTCATTGTCGCATTGATGAAGCCCAATCGAAGGCTCATCAAGTACATATAATACACCGGAAAGGCCGGAACCAATCTGCGATGCTAAGCGAATACGTTGTGCTTCGCCGCCGGAGAGCGTTCCTGCTTCACGCGAGAGCGTCAGATAATCAAGACCCACATTGACTAAGAAGCCAAGGCGGTCACGAATTTCCTTCAATACTTTTTCAGCAATCTGCTGATGTTTTTTGCTGAGTTTTTTCTCGAGAACTTCAAACCATTCCGCAGATTTTTCTATGGTTATTTTGCAGACTTCACCGATATGCAAGCCTCCAACCCGTACACATAATGCTTCGGGATTTAAGCGATAGCCATCACAGGCGTTACAATGGGTGATGTTTTGGTATTTGGTAAGTTCCTCACGCATATATTCGCTCTCGGTTTCGCGCGAGCGGCGAACCAGATTGGGAATTACGCCTTCAAAGGGTTTGTTGGAGGTAAAGGAGCGTGTGCCGTCGTTATAAGATATTTTAATTTCTTCTTCGCCCGATCCGTAAAGAATGATTTTCTGAATCTCTTTGGGTAATTCATTATAAGGTGTGTGAACGCTGAATTTATAATGGCGTGCTAAACCTTCAAATGTCTGAATGAAATATTTAGAAGGCGAATTCGCCCAGGGTGCCACTGCTTTATCGTAAAGAGAAAGGGTGGAATTTGGTATGATAAGTTCAGGATCAAATACCATTTCAGTGCCAAGCCCATCGCAGACTTTGCAGGCGCCAAAAGGGCTGTTGAATGAAAAGAGGCGTGGTTCGATTTCGTCAAGCGTGAAACCAGAAACCGGGCAGGAGAACTTAGAGGAGAGGGTGATAATATTACCCGAATTCGGGAATTCAGGAATTTTGGAATCTGGAAGTTTTGTGTTCTTTTTCCCTTTTTCTCCTTTTCCCGCCTTCTCTTTTTCCGGTAACGCTACAATTTCAACAAGCAGCAACCCATCGCTTAAACGCAATGCGGTTTCAATGCTGTCAGGTAAACGGTTGCCAAGGTCTTTGGAAACTACGATGCGATCCACTACGACTTCGATATTATGTTTTTTGTTTTTATCAAAATCAGGCAAGTCGCTTATTTCATGAATTTTGCCATCAATTTTGACGCGCTGGAAACCTTGTTTTTGCAAGGCCATAATTTCTTTGCGGTGTTCACCTTTGTGACCGCGCACGATAGGTGCGAGCAGGTAAATTTTTGTACCTTCGGGCAATGCCAGAATACGATCTACCATCTGGGTAACGCTCTGGCTTTCAATTGGCAAGCCAGTGGCGGGAGAGTAGGGAATGCCAATGCGGGCGTAAAGCAGGCGCATGTAATCGTAAATTTCGGTAACAGTTCCGACCGTTGAGCGTGGGTTGCGTGAGGTGGTTTTCTGATCAATGGCGATAGCAGGGGAAAGGCCGGTGATGGATTCCACATCGGGTTTATCCTGAATATTCAAGAACTGGCGCGCATAGGAAGAAAGACTTTCCACATAACGGCGCTGGCCTTCTGCATAGATAGTGTCGAACGCAAGCGAAGATTTGCCTGAACCGGAAAGCCCAGTCATTACAATAAGCTGGTTGCGCGGAATATCGACATCGACGGATTTAAGATTATGTTCTTTTGCGCCGCGTACGCGGATAAAATCATCAGTGATCATTACGTTTCTTTCCTAGGCTCATTTTAAATAGCCGCGCAGTATAGAGCCAAATTTACAAAAAGGGTATATATTTATAATTAGTTTTAAGGGGTTGTTATGTTTGACAAAAATAGCGGAAATATTAAATTTCATCAAAATGTAATACAAATCACTGATTTATTATGTTAAATTAGCGTCTAACACTATTATTTAAAATGAATGAGAAGAGAGTTCCAATGTATGTATAGTCAGATAGAAAAATTCGAATCCAAATTAGCAAAGTTAATCAATAAATGTCTTCCAGATAGCGGTATTCTTGATAAACACGAAATGGTATTTCTTCTTGAGCGTTACGCAGAAACAATAGAGGCTTCAATATCTGAAGATGAAGACAAAAAATTCGGAAGTAAATATAACGAAGAAAAAAATAAGCGAATTAAAAACTCCATCAATAGGCCATAATACTAATTCATTATCGCTTAAATATTTAGCTCAATGTAACTTGAGTTGACCGAAAATTGAAATTAAATCAGGTTGTTGTACTATACAGTGCGATTCGGAAAAAAGCCGAAAGAGGTGGCCGTCAACTAGAGTGTCCGTCCACCTCTGTCTTGTGTGACTGTGTCGCGGAAACGTGAATTTTGCTGTGATTCTCCGGCTGAATAACCATAACCATTATTTCCGCCGCCTTGATTATTATAGCTCATAGAGGCAGCGGCGAGTTTGGCATTTTCTTTTGCTGAAGCCGCTTGTGAAATCTCTACTATGATAGGAACGAGGGGAAAAATCACAAAATACAAAATTTTTACGAGCAGGTTGCTTTGAAGAAACCCATCAAAAAGTTCATATTTTGTGGGTTTACCGTTATAAGTATCAGGGACATTATTAGTGCTCATAAATAATCCTCAATTTCGCCGTAATTAACTTCTATTTACGAAAGTAGCATATCCGTATAGTAAATAGTGTGAAGCTTTTGTTACATTCAGAAAATATAGCTTAATGACCAGGATTATCCATGCAAATCAATGATAAAAAAGTAGATAGCTATCTTGCGCCGTATGCTTGTGACCCGGCAAAAAGCCGTGGAAGACTTCATAAAGAGCGTGAAGACCCTATGCGCAGTGTGTTTCAGCGTGATCGCGACCGGATTATTCATTCTGCTGCCTTTCGGCGCTTAGAGTATAAAACGCAAGTATTTGTGAATCACGAGGGCGATCACTACCGCACCCGCCTCACTCATAGCTTAGAGGTAGCACAGCTTGCACGTTCTATGAGCAGATCGCTGGGTTTGAATGAAGATTTAGCAGAAGCTTTGTCACTTGCGCATGATTTGGGGCATACGCCGTTTGGCCATGCCGGGGAGGATGCACTCAAAGAAACTATGAAAGATTTTGGCGGGTTTGATCACAATGCACAAACACTTCGGCTTTTAACTAAACTTGAGCATCGCTACGCAGAGTTTGACGGGCTGAATCTGACATGGGAAACGCTGGAAGGTATTGTCAAACATAATGGGCCAGTAAAAAAAATACCACGTGCAATGGCGGAATACCTCAAGAAACATAATCTGGAAATACACACCTATGCGAGTGCAGAGGCGCAAGTAGCCTCCCTTGCTGACGATATCGCATATAATAATCATGATATAGATGACGGGCTTCGTTCTGGGTTATTTACGATTGAAGATTTGTGTAAAGTTCCATTAGCTGGCAGAGCTTTTGCTGAAGTACGCAAGCGTTATCCTAATCTTGAGGAACACCGCCTGATTCACGAAGCCATTCGCCGTATGATTAACCTGATGGCATCGGATTTAATTCATGAGACCAGCAAACGCATAAAAGTGTATAAAGTTACCTCGCCGGAGCAGGTGCGCGCGCTCGGCAAACCTTTGGTGGCTTTTTCTAAAGATGTTGATGCTCAGATTCGCGTACTCAAAGAATTTCTGATGGTCAATATGTACCGCCATTACCGCGTCAACCGTATGACTAGTAAAGCGCGCCGGGTGTTGAAAGAATTATTCAGATTTTTCCTTGCAGAACCTGAGTGTCTGCCAACGGAATGGCGCAAACTCACGGATAAATCGGGCACAAAGAAAACCGCCGAAACCGTTGCAGATTTTGTTGCCGGTATGACTGACCGCTTTGCCATTGAAGAATATGAGAGGATTTTTAACGTACTGAAGAGAAGTTAGTGGTGCGGTCGAGAAGACTTGAACTTCCATGGGTTGCCCCACAACGACCTCAACGTTGCGCGTATACCAATTCCGCCACGACCGCACTGAAGAAGAGGGGGCTTTCTAGCAAATAGAAAACCATTTATCAAGCGGTAAGGTTGGTATATAGGTTTATTAGAATTATGGAATTTAAAATCAGCAATAAGCCAGAACCTTACGAAGGCGCCGTTTCCTTCATGGAAGCACGTGTGCATGGCATAAGGCAGGGTACGGAAGATGAGCTTATCTGGTTGCTGGAACATCCGCCAATATACACCGCTGGCGCAAGCGCAAAAGATGCGGATTTGCTAAATAATAACGGCTTTCCTGTTTATAAAACTGGTCGCGGTGGGCAATATACTTATCACGGACCTGGGCAGCGCGTAGCCTATATCATGCTGGATTTAAAAAAACGCACTCCTGATGTGCGTAAATTCGTGAAAGACTTAGAAGAAGTCATTATTAATACTTTAGGAAGTTTTGGTATTAAAGGTGAAATGAGGGAAGGCAGAGTAGGGGTGTGGGTTGCAGAAAAGAACAAAGAAGCCAAGATTGCAGCGCTTGGTATACGCATCCGGCAATGGGTTACGTTTCATGGAATTTCTATTAATATAAATCCGGACTTAAGCCATTATGATGGCATTGTACCTTGTGGTATTGCCGAACACGGAGTGACATCTTTTGCCGCGCTTGGTATAAAGGCAACTATGAAAGAGATGGATGAACAGCTGATGAAGGCATTCAAGAATAAGTTCAACACACCGCAATAAATTCTGCTTCGGTGCGTTTTTTAATTTCCTCAGTGGTGATGCCTTCCGCTTTTTCGATAAGCTTGAGCTTGCCTTCTTCAATCACAAATACCCCTAGTTCGGTAATAATCATATCCACCACGCCAACGCCGGTAAGTGGGAGTGAGCATTTTTTGACGAGTTTTGCGCTACCGTCTTTGGCGTTATGCTCCATCAGCACTACAATTTTTTTAACGCCCGCGACTAAATCCATAGCGCCGCCCATGCCTTTTACCATTTTTCCGGGTACCATCCAATTAGCGAGGTCGCCGTTTTCTGCAACCTGCAATGCACCGAGAATGGTCAGGTCAATATGGCCACCGCGAATCATACCGAACGAAGTGGCGCTGTCAAAATAACTGCTATCCGGCAATTCGCTGATTGTTTGCTTACCGGCATTGATGAGATCGGCATCCACTTCGCTATCAAGTGGAAACGGCCCCATACCAAGCATTCCATTTTCACTTTGCAGGATAACATTCATGCCATCCGGCACAAAATTGGCGACAACTGTCGGCATGCCGATTCCAAGATTTACATACGCCCCGTCGTAAAGCTCTTTTGCGGCGCGTTTACACATTTCATCACGTGTCCATGCCATATTATTTTTCCCTTACTGTCCGGTTTTCAATCCGCTTTTTAAAATCTTTGCCAACAAACAAGCGCTGTACAAAAATTCCTGGTGTATGAATATTATCCGCGTCTAATTTTCCGCACGGAACGATTTCTTCCACTTCTGCTACTGTTACTTTACCGGCAGTTGCCATCATGGGATTAAAATTACGCGCAGTTTTACGGTAAATCAGGTTGCCGGCAGTATCGGCTTTCCATGCTTTGATAATAGAAAGATCGGCTTTGAGGCCAGTTTCCATCACATAATTCTCGCCGTTAAACTGGCGGGTTTCTTTGCCTTCTGCAATCACGGTGCCGTAGCCGGTTTTGGTATAAAATGCCGGAATTCCTGCGCCTCCCGCGCGTATGCGCTCCGCGAGCGTTCCTTGCGGATTAAATTCTACCTCCAATTCACCAGAGAGAAATTGCTTCTCAAAAGTTTTATTTTCGCCGACATACGACGAGACCATTTTTTTGATTTGTTTGGTATCAAGCAAAATACCGAGGCCAAATGCATCAACACCGCAATTATTGCTTATAACGGTGATTCCTTTAGTTGCGGCATCACGGATAGCGAGAATACAATGTTCGGGGATACCACACAGGCCGAAACCGCCAGCCATAATGGTCATTCCATCAAATAATAAGCCAGCGAGTGCTGCTTTTGCGTCAGGGTAAATTTTATCCACTGATTTTCTCCACATTTTGTTTTATAATCATAAGCGATAGCATATGCTTATGCAAAGCCCATTATCAATAAATAAATATCAACGAATAAATTTCAATATCAGTGATGCAAACGCTACCCCACGGATTTAAAAAATTATTAACATTACTTCCGGCAATCCTAACAACATTGATGGTGTTGCTGGAGGCAATACCTATGCATATTCCTGGAATTGGTCTTATTATTACCACCTTCACTCTCATTAATATATATTACTGGTGCATTTTTTATCCCGGAACGCTTCCTTATCTTTTTCTTTTTTGCCTTGGCGTTTTGCATGACACTCTTGTGGGGACACCGCTGGGCTTTTCATCCTTTATCTATATAGTATTTGCATTCTGGCTGAGCAGAAAACGCCGTACATTGCGCACTGCGGCTTTTTCCGCCATCTGGCTTGGATTTATCATTTATTCCGGCGGTATTTTTCTGCTGGAATGGCTAATTATTAGTGTTTACTCAGGAAAATTATTACCATTAAAAGAATTGACCGTGTTATGGTGCTTAAGTGGAATTTCTTATCCTGTCATTCATTTGCTTCTGACGCGTATTCATCATCCTAGAACATGAATAATATAATAGACTCAAAAAAGCTTTTAACCCGACGCGCCTTTATTTTTGGTGGTGCAAGCGTTGCGGCTATGAGCGTGGTGGTAGGACGTCTTTATTATCTGCAGTTCGTTCGCGCGGAAGAATATAAAACCCTCGCCGAAGGTAACCGCATAAAGATACAATTAATTGCCCCGGTGCGCGGTCTTTTGTTAGATAGAAATGGTGTGGCGCTTGCTTCTAACCAAAGAAATTTCCGGCTCTTTCTTGATACGGAAACTTTGAGAAATCCCCGCAGTTCACTCGAAGCTTTGGCGAGTGTCATGACGATCACCGAAGAAAAGATAAATGACATTGTCAAAGAGGCAAGGGCTTCGCGTTTTTCTCCGCCTATTCTCATTAAAGAGCATCTTTCGCGGGATGAACTCGCGCAGTTTGAATATTTTCGTATGCATTATCCTGGTATCTATATCGATATAGGGCAGGTGCGTTACTACCCGTTTAGCGAAAATGCCTCTCACCTCATAGGTTATGTGGGTACGGTTGCAGTTGGCGAGGAGGCTCAGGTTGATGATGAGGAGCTTGAAAGATTACCGGATTTTAAAATCGGCAAAAGCGGCGTTGAGAAAATGCTGGAGATGGATTTACGCGGAACTGCCGGAGTCAAGCAGACCGAAGTGAATGTACATGGGCTTGCGGTGCGCGAATTAAGTCGCAAGGAAGGAAAACCCGGTAAGGATATACATCTGACCATTGATGCAAAACTTCAGGAATATGCGTGTGAGCGCATGGCGGGCGAAAGTGCTGCGGCGGTGGTTATGAATGTGCATAATGGTGACGTGCTAGCGCTTGCCTCTGTACCTGCTTACGATCCCAATAGTTTTAGTAAGGGCATTACGACCAAATACTGGGGAGAGTTACAAGCCAATCCGCGCAATCCTCTTATGAATAAAGCCATAAGCGGGCAATACCCCCCAGGTTCGACCTTTAAACCTTGCATGGCGCTTGCGGCACTTCATAACAAGGTAATCAATGCTGAGCAGCGGGTTTTTTGTAATGGCAATTTTGTATATGGAAATCATAATTTTACCTGCTGGAAACAAGGTGGGCATGGCTCGGTGGGTTTGCGTGAAGCTATTCAGCAATCGTGCGACGTTTTTTTCTACACAATGGCAGACAGGCTCGGCATAGATAATATGGCTGAGATGGGGCGAAAGCTCGGGCTTGGAAAAGTAAGTGGTCTTGGGCTCCCAGGAGAAAAATCCGGTATCATGCCGGATGAAGACTGGAAAATGGCGCGCTATGGGCAAAGCTGGCAGGGTGGTGACACTATCAACGTAGGTATTGGGCAGGGCTATGTGATCACGACGCCCATGCAACTTGCAGTGATGACAGCGCGTATTGCCAATGGCGGTTATGCAGTGATGCCGCGGCTGGTAGATGATGGCAAGTCAGTGGATTTAAAACCCATTGGTGTTGCTGATGATTATATAGCGGCGGTGCAGGAGGGTATGAATGCGGTGACCAACACACCGGGCGGCACGGCGTATAGTAAGCGTATTATGGATGAGCGGTTTTTAATGGCGGGCAAGACCGGCACTTCACAGGTTAGAAAACTGATTCGCCACGGCATGGATCAAAGCAAATTACCGTGGGAAGACAGGCACCATGCCTGGTTTATAGGATTTGCGCCGGTGCACGCGCCAAAATATTCCGCTGCGGTTATCGTGGAGCATGGCGGCGGCGGTGCGGCTGCAGCTGCACCAATGGTGCGCGATATATTGCTCAAAATTCAGGCAATGGACGCAGGCGAAATCGGCCCCGAAATCCCCAAAATACCTAAAACAGGTGACGATGAGGAGGTGGATTGATGCGGGTTGTTATCATTTTTTTATTATTTATTGTTCCAAATTTTTGTTCTGCCCAAGGCCGCGTTTATCAGGAATTCAAAGTACAATCCGGCACGGGGTTTTTTGTAAACCGTCAGTATATCATCACCAATGCGCATGTGGTAGATGGCTGCCAGAGTGTTGTCATAAAAGGCGCTGTTCCTGAGCATGATGCTAAAGTGCTGGTGCTTGATAAAGAGCACGATCTGGCGCTCCTAGAAACCGACATGCCGCCGCCACAATTTGCTCCGTTGCGCTTCGATATTGAAGATTTAAAATCTGGCGATAAAGTTTTGGTAATCGGGTATCCGGGAGAAGCGGGCGCGCGGGGGGAATATGCAGTCGCTGAAGCGCATATAGAGGATATAAAACTTGAAAACTCTGAAAATAACAGTAAATGGCTTTATATCACCGATGTGGTAGAACACGGAAATTCGGGTGGGCCGGTGTTTGACACCAGCGGAAATGTCATAGGTGTGGTGGTCGCTAAGGCCGTAATTACCACATCCTACCAAGATACGCATCAAAAAGTCTCTGAAAAACCAGTTGGAGTCGTAATTACGCTTGCAACATTGAAGCAGTTTCTATTAGATCACGGCGTATTTTCCGAATGGGGTGGATCGGGCATTTTATTTGCCAATGATTATATCGAAGAACGCGCCAGGGATTATATCGTGAATGTGCAGTGCCGGATTAAAGAAGAATAGTAACTTCTTTAATAATAAAAATGGATGGTTATGGTTTTTGGTTGGCTAAAAAGTAAATCGAAGAAAACAAAACAAACCCCGGCTGAAATTACCTCGCCTGAGATGCAGAAAGAACTTCTTCAGCAGACGGTGTCTGAGGTTTTCCAGGAAGGTTTTACTGAAATCAGAAGTGAGATTCTAGAGGAAGCTGCGCACTATACTCCTTTCGAAAAAAATTCTGAAATTCCTGCTGATTTTATCCCTGGAATTACATCTCCGGTTCCTTCTTATGCAGAGCCGGCAGAAACGTTTGGCAAGAGGAAACCTAAGTCAGGAAAACCTCCAAAAATAAAAAAAATAAAGATTAAGAAAAAACACGGTGTATTGCTTAATATATTCTCTGCTATTGCGTTTTTTATTCTGGTGTTTGTTGGCACTTTCTTCGTATGGCTTACTGATGGGCCGCGCTCAATCAATGTTTTAACTCCTTATATTGAATCCGCCTTGGTTCCACCGGGAAGTCCCTATAAAATACACATAGAGGATTCTGTCGTTAGCTGGGAAGGCTGGCAGCACCCGGTGGGTGTGAATATTAAAAATATAGAGATAATAAATGATAAAAGTGAGATCATTGCCTACTTCCCTGAAATTGGTATCAGCATGTATTTGCATAAGCTACTTATTGGGGAAATTGATATAAAATCGCTGGAAATATATCATTCCGATATTTTGCTCATTCAAAATGATGATGGCAGTTTCTCTTTTGGCCTCAATGAATCAGACTCCGCAGCTAATAATTCTATTGCAGCTGCTTTGACGATGCTTGCATCGGATGATAGCAGCAACATTATTTCACGCCTTAAATCGTTTGTCGTAAAACACGCTACCTTATCGGTAAAGAATAAGCGTTCCGGGGTATTTTTGAAATCTTCCGATGCCTCGTTAGAAATTGTACGTAAATCTGACGGGGTGGTTGGCGTTATTATTTTACCTATACTTGCGAACAATAAAACCGGCCAGATAAACGCAGCTCTGCATTTAGTGAAGGCCAGCCAATCCGTAACCGCAAAAGTTGTATATAAGGATATACCAACTTCAGTATTGCATGAGTTATTTCCCGCACAAGACTGGATGATGGGGGTTAAATTACCTTTATCTGGATCTGCCAATATTACCTCGGATTTGAATGCCAATGTTGAAAAAATAGATTTTTCCTTAGAAGCAGGAGAAGGGGTGGTCGAATATCCTGAACAATTTAAAGAACCACTTAATTTGCAGCATATACAGTTTGATGGAAGCCTTACCGATAAACTTAGTACTCTAACTATAAAACAGGGAAAGATTGCTATCAAAGACGGTAATGCAAAACCTATAGAACTTTCCATGAATGGTATCATTCACAAAGAAGGAGATGAGTATTCTATCGACGGTTCTGCAGAGACCTCGAACATATCCAGTGAAGAAGTTGGAAAATACTGGCCTATTAAAGTTTCTCCGCATTCGCGTGAGTGGGTAACAACCCATATCAGTAACGGAATTATCACCGATGCTAAAGTGACTGCCCATTTTAAGCCTGGTGATATCAAATTAAAAGATACACCTGATGAGGATATAGCTGCTACCATCGGAGTAAAGAATGCAACGGTAAAATATCTTCCAGATCACCCGCCTGTTACCGAAGTGGATGGCGTTGTAGAATTTACCGGCGAATCCATGAATGCCAAAATCACAAGTGCGAAATATATGACGGATACGCATATAACCAAGGCAGAGGTGCAAATGCCGGATATGGTGCCGGATGATGTGCGAATGTTTATGGATGTAGATATGAACGGCCCGGCAAGGGATACTGCCATGTTTCTCGCATTACCGGATATTAACAAAGCAAAGAAACTCAACATCACCGAAGATGTAACTGGTCAGGTGACTGGTAATGCTCTGCTTAATTTTATCGCATTCTCAAGTGATGATACCAACTCGAAATTAAATAAAGAAAACATAAATTATGCAGTGACAGCAAAGACTTCCAATGTGTCGCAACGGAATTTTCTTGGCAACCGTGACATAGAAAATGCCAATATGAATATTATCCTTAATAATAAAGGGATCAAGGTTCTGGGAAGCTCTAAGGTCAATGGCTTGCCAGTGGATATTGATCTCTATAGCAGTTTCGGCAAAGGCAGTGAAACTACTTACTCCGTAAAAACAGATATGCCGGTTGACCAGATGCATAAATTCAATATGCCGATGCTTGATTTTGCCAAGGGCGTAATTGGGGTGAATGCCAAGTTTGTCGATAAGGATGACAGTGAAGTGGTCGATGCGGCTCTCGATCTTACTAATACTGACATTTCCTTGCCGGAATACGGATTTGCCAAAAAATCCGGTGATAAGGCAACTCTAAATATGAAAACGGAATCAATGTCTTCCGGAAATATTATGCTGAAGTCGTTTGTACTAAATGGAGCGGGTGCGCATGCTTCCGGTAATGGAGAGTTACAAAAAAACAATGGTGATATTATTGCACTTAACATGGACGATTTGCGTTACGGCAATAACGATTTGAATTATCTTTATTACCGCAGAAATGCTCATGGTTTTGCCCTTGCCGTAAAAGGAAACTCTTTTGACGTGTCTCCATATCTTAATAAACCTGTAAATAACAGCGATGAGCCTGGGTATAATGTCGATATAAAAACTGATCGATTAGTGTTGGGCGATAAAAGAGAGATAAAATCTGTAACTGCTCGGGCAGACTGTGATAAAATATGCAACGCTGTAAATTTGAATGCAAAATTATCTACCGGTGCAGATTTCACCTATTCCATAGCTGCCGGAAAACTTAACGCTGCAACGGATGATGCTGGGGAGTTACTCAGAACGCTTGGAGTTATAAATAATATCTTTGGCGGTAAGTTAAAACTCGAAGGCGAATATAAAGACACCCAGATTGCGGGCGTCATGACTATGAATGATTATACTTTAAAGAATGCACCTTTATTTACGAAGATATTTACCATCGCTTCGCTCACAGGTGTTGTTGATACTCTGGCCGGAAACGGAATAACCTTCAGCAAACTCACTGCGCCTTATGTGTATAGCCGTGGAGTGATAGTACTAAAAGATGCTAAAACTCATGGCCCGGCGCTTGGTATTACAGCTGACGGAAGTGTTGATCTTAATAGCTCCACTCTCAATTTGAACGGTGTATTGGTGCCTTCTTATACCATGAATTCATTACTTGGAAATGTACCACTTATCGGGAATTTACTCATGGGTGGCAAAGGGCAGGGAATCATCGCACTTAATTACAGTGTCAAAGGTAATAGTAATGATCCGTCTATCAGCGCTAACCCGCTTTCGGTATTAACTCCTGGGTTCTTACGTGGAATTTTTGATATGTTTGATGAACCGGCTCCTGATATTGACAAAATAACGGCAGCTCAGAAAAAAGCGGAGGAGCAGAAACGTAATAGTACTTTGCCCTCTCTTGATACATTAAAACAGCAGTAAAAATATGCCCATTAAAAGTCTGGATGTAACAACTTTAAAACAATGGCTCGACAAAGAGGAAGCTGTTTTGGTGGATGTGCGTGAGCAGAATGAATATGATGCTGGGCATATTCCCGGCTCTGTATTTGTTCCGCTTAGTGGATTTTCGCAGGATAAAATTCCGCCTCATGAAGGAAAGAAGCTGGTAATGCAGTGCCGCTCCGGTGCACGTAGCTATAAAGCCTGTGAAATTTTACAATCTTTGGATAATGTTCTCGAAGTATATAACCTTGATGCTGGAATCCTTGGCTGGGCAGCGGCAGGATATGCGATAAAGTAGAGATTTACTTATTTTCTATCCCAACCGCTTCTTTAATATTGTGAAAGCCATCGCGCTCAAGAAGTTTTATTAGCCCTTCATTTATTTCGCGCACCAGCCCAAATCCCTGATATACTAATGCGGTGTAGAGCTGCACAAGCGAAGCTCCGGCCTTGATCTTAGTATAAGCATCTTCGGCAGAAGAAATACCACCTACACCGATGAGCGGAATTTTTCCATGGGAGAGGCGGTAGATATCGCGCAACGTTTGCGTTGATAATGCGAATAAAGGTTTACCGCTTAGCCCGCCGCGCTCATTGCGATTTTTACTCTGTAAATGCTCCGGCCGCGAAATAGTGGTATTGGTCACTATCAATCCGTCAATTTTGTGAGCAAGCGCCACCTCTACAATATCTTCCATATCCTGCTGCGATAAATCAGGTGCTATTTTATAGAGGAGAGGTTTACGTTTTTTTGTAATTAAGGCCAACTCAATGCGTTTTTTTTCTATCTCGAGCATTAAAGCTGAAAGGGTGTTTTTTTGCTGTAAATCGCGTAAACCTACCGTGTTGGGTGAAGAAATATTGATAGTGACGTAATCCACCAAATCATATACGGCTTCAAGCGCTACGGAGTAGTCATATACGGCATTTAGGGAATCTTTGTTCTTGCCGATATTAGCACCAATAATACCGTTCTTCTTATGTTTTTTGATGTTCTGCGCAAACACATGAATCCCGTGACTGTTAAAACCAAAGCGGTTTATAACTGCTTCGTCTTCAGCGAGTCTGAAAAGTCGTGGCTTCATATTACCAGATTGAGGAAGTGGTGTGACTGTGCCAGCTTCCACAAAACCAAAGCCTTGTGCTAAAAGCCCATCTACCACCTCAGCGTTTTTATCAAACCCGGCTGCAAGTCCTACTGGATTGTTGAAGTCCAGATCAAAACACCTGGATTTAAGCATCGGATGATTTACTGCATGCGATGAGGGTATGATTCCAAGTTTTAGTGCGCGTATAGCTGCATCATGCGCCAATTCGGCAGGCAGCTTACGTATCGCCATTCCAATAACTGAATAATAATCCATGCGCTTTTACTTTTGTATAGATGAGTTAGATGTGCCCTTATCTTCGGGAGAAAATATTGAAAGTATATCCTTCGAAGTTTTGTCCGGTAGATTAGTGCTGTTGGAGCCCTGTGGAGCAGTCATAGGTAGTTTATTCTGTTGGGTGGCATTATCAGGTTTAACTATGGTATCCGAAGGGGAGTCCGGTTTAATGATAGCGGATTTTGTCCCAGGGCTTGCTATCACATGAGGTTTTGGCTGCCGTGGTTTTATAATCACCGGCTGTTTGGGAGTTCCGTGAAACCTATGTGCATTCTGGAGTGGAAAGAATTTTTTTCCATCAATGATTACAGGTTTATCTCCGGCAGGTTGTAAATCCGTTGCCAATGCGGAATAAGAACAAGTGATAAACAATATAGCGGGAAGGATTTTTATCAGGGTTTGGTATCTCATGAATTAAGAACTTCTTTCACTTTGCTTGCAAGCTGCTTAAGGGTAAAGGGTTTAGGAAGAAAATTAAATTCACGTTCACTGCCGTAACTTTTTACAAATATATCCTCGGCGTAACCGGAGATAAAAATCACTTTCGCTTTTGGAAATTTTGGTGCCACGATTTCAATCATCGCAGGGCCGTTTATGCCCGGCATAATGACATCGGTGATAATCACATCCACTTCTTTACCTTGTTCATCCATCATTTCTACGGCCATCTCACCGCAATCAGCCTCAAGCACTGTGTAACCTTTATTGCGTAGTGCGCGTGCGGCAAAAGCCCTAACCGGAGTTTCATCTTCGACCAGAAGAATAGTGCCTTTTCCAGTGAGATCGTCATTTTGTGCGCGCTCAGGAATTTCGGCGACTGCCTTTACGGCCTCGGGTTGATAGCGTTTAAAGAAAATGCTGAAGGTGGTGCCCACACCTTCCGTGCTGCTTACATAAATATAGCCACCGGTTTGTTTAACAATTCCGTAAACGGTGGAAAGGCCAAGTCCTGTGCCCGAGCCCACTTCCTTGGTGGAAAAGAATGGTTCAAATATTTTTTGTAACAGATCACGCTTTATTCCCGTTCCCGTATCGATAACTTCTACCAATACATAGTCACCCTTTACAATGGCCTCATCCTCTGCCGGAGGAATGAGATCTTTGATGGCGGTTCTTTTGCTATCGATGGTAACGTTGCTTGTCTGGATGGTAAGCCTGCCGCCGTTATGCATGGCATCACGTGCATTTACCGCAAGATTGATGAATACTTGCTCTAATTGTCCTTGATCGGCCTTTACCCAGCCAAGATCGCGACTATGTGTCATCTTAAGTTCAATATTTTCACCAATCAAACGACGCACGAGATTGGAAAGTTCAGACAACACATCCGTGACATCGAGCATTTTAGGTTGCAATGTTTGCCTGCGTGAGAATGCCAGTAATTGGCGCACAAGGTTGGCCGCGCGATTGGCATTTTGCTTCACCT
>JABDCC010000004.1:82683-82946 GCA_013288335.1 Alphaproteobacteria bacterium | reverse complement strand
AGTCATCCAGAAGTATACGCACACGCACGCCGCGATTGGCGGCTTGAGAAATAGCCTCCAGTAAAAGCTTTCCGGTTGTATCATCGCGTGTGCTGAAATATTGAAGATCAATGCTGCGTTCTGCCGCTTGTACCAAAGAAATCCGCGTCAAGAATGCTTCGTTGCCGTTGAATAAAAGTCGAAACCCTGATTTATTTCTATGAAGTTTTTCTTCTTTTGAAATTGCTCTTCCTATGAGGGTGTTAGTTGTCTCGGTTGCTGCA
>JABDCC010000004.1:0-82673 GCA_013288335.1 Alphaproteobacteria bacterium | reverse complement strand
TACGTGTATTAACTAATTCTCTGGCTTCCACAGATATGGTTATGGCTCATGCCGGATATACACATTACCGTAAGTAATAAAATCAATACGCTGATCCGAATGGAGTGTAAGCTCCGACCATTCTTGAGCATTTGGAATCTTTCATAATTATGCGCTCTATTTGAGTTGTATTAACCGTATTGCGTAATAAAGATTCAATGTTGATGTCTTATTATTTAATGGGTTTTTTATTTATTTCCTCCGATTTTGTCTTTTTTATTAATATGTCATTTTATATTTTGCGGATCGCCCTAAATATACAATTTTGTGAGGAGGAGTTTATGCAAACCAAAGTCAAAGACATCATGAAGTCGAACCCCATGTCCATTTCTCCGGATAGCACATTGAAAGAAGCAGCCCAGCAGATGGATTCCATTGATTGTGGAATATTGCCCGTGGGAAAAGACAAACCGGAAGGTATTATTACCGATCGTGACATTGTGCTACGCGCGGTGGCACAGGGTAAGGATGTAAATAAGGAAAGGGTAGGAGATTACATGACCCGCAATATTGTTTTCTGTAATGAGGAAGATACCTTAGAACAGGCAGCGACAGCCATGCATGAGAGTCATGTTAATCGTTTGCTCGTCAAAGATAGTGCAGGCAAACTCTGTGGTATATTATCGTTTGGCTGTATTTTGCGCAAGGATACACAGATGGAAGATATCCATAAAGTTCTTGAATGCACGGTTGGAAAAAAAGCTGCGTGATGTGGGAGAAGCGTCTATGTTTGTTCTGTTTCGGCAAAAGCGGAAACGTAGCTTACGGCGCTGGCTGCTAGTGCCCGCAGATTATAACCGCCTTCCAGAAAAGATATCGTCTTGCCACCACAATATTCGTTGGCGACACTACGTAGCTGGGTTCCTATCCAGCGATAGTCATCTTCGACTAGCTTTATGCTCGCCAGAGGATCGTCACGATGCGCATCAAATCCTGCTGAGACAAGGATAAGTTGTGGCTGGAAGTTTCGCAGTGTAGACATTACGTTCTCTGAAAAAACAGTGCGATATTCTGTGCCATCAGTTGCTGCCGAAAGAGGAATATTAACTATATTTCCCACGCCTTTTTCGGCAGCGCTTCCGGTTCCTGGATAATGTGGCCACTCATGGGTTGAAATATAAAGCACTCTGGCATCGCGTTTAAATATTTCCTCTGTGCCAATGCCATGATGTACATCAAGATCCACGATCGCCACTCGCTCTAATTTGTGCATTTGTATGGCATGACGAGCGGCAATAGCTACGTTGTTAAACAGGCAAAACCCCATAGCACGGTTGGAGGTGGCATGATGTCCTGGCGGGCGTATAGCGCAGAAAGCGCTGTCATATTTACCCGTCACTACTTTATCAATTGCTTCGCAGGAAGCTCCCACTGCGCGAAGCGCTGCTTGAAAACTTCCATGCGACATTATGGTGTCTGGATCAAGATATGTATAATCTCCTTCGGCAGGGATGGATTGTGCGATGTGATCATAATGCTCTGGCGTATGTGCCAATAATACTTGAGTTCTTGTGCCAAGCGTTGCAGGAATAAAATCAAGCTCTTGCGAAAAGCCGCAGTTTTTTAATCCATCCAGTATAACAGACAGACGCGCCGCACTCTCAGGATGCCCCAATCCGGTATCATGTTGCAGGCAATCGGGATGAAAGAAAATCGCAATACTCATGTATATGACTTCAGTAAGTTTCGACTAGAGTTTAACACTGGTCACTCATATAAACACTAACGCTGCTTATTGTTTTGGATTGCCACTATTGCACTTTTGATATCGGCAAGGAATTCTTCTGCGAGCGTATTGGGCCTGGGAGCGCCTTTTAAATAGCTTTCCATTGCCTCTCTCATCTTCTCACCAACGCCTGGATTTGCGGCAAACAAAGTAATCATTTGTTTCCTGCGCAATGCAGTGCTTGCTGAAAAGATATTTTGCTCCTTCAGCATGGCAAACCACTTATCGTCGTTATTGTTTGTGGCAGCGTAAAGCTGTAATGCATCGCGCGCTACATCCGCGATGGTGGAGTCGCCCAGTAGTTTTATGCGCACCGATTGTGCTTCTTTCACATTGCCCACCACACCGCGCGCAATTGAGGTTTTTACAAATCCTTCAATTGCTGAATCTGCTTGGGCGCCCGGATGGTAAAATACATCGATATTTTCGCCTTTGGCATTGTTGCCTTGCGCATAAACAGTTTTCCCCTGCGAGTATTTGAAAATACGTTCGTGGATTTGCTCTATGGTTACATTAGAACTGATAGAATTTGACAAGCCGCCGCCATGCTGGCCGAAGCCATTGCTTATGCTTGCACCTTCCACCACATATTCAGTGTAACTATTACCCTCGTTTTGTAAAAATACATGCACAGGCTCTATATCCTGCTTTTCATCTGCTATATAAGCATCGCTTGCCTTCTTGCACAACATATAGCTTATCTTGTTGATACTGCCTTCGCAGATATCAAACTCCACATTAAGCACGCCTTGTGCGTTCTTTTTCTTTGTGGAATCGGCGGAAATCGTCGTGGCTGTAGATACTGATTGTGATGCCTTCAAATCCGTTGGATTAGCCTGACTAAAGACTTTACCGGGAAGCAATCCGAGTGCTATTAAATATAGGCTCTTTTTCATGCATACTCGCTTTCTTAATCTCTAAATTAGCATGATTTGGTTAATTTAGTGTGAAGATAACAAACTTAATGAGGTTTTTTAGGTTTAATACGCGGTTTGCGTTTGCTCTGAGCAAGTAAAACCTGTGACGTGAATTTACCTTGCGGCTGCGGCGCCTCAACAGGATTCTCTGTTTTTTGTGCAGGCGGTTTATGGGTATTGAGTTTAGCCGTAATCACGAATCCTTCGGGCTGCGCGGTAATCTCCAGCACCCATTTTTCTACCGGTGATTCGCCGGGAGCGGGTTTGCGGTAAATCATAATATAGAGTTTGTTGGTCAGTGGAATAGTGACCTCAGGAAATGCTTCATGCAGGCGTGCGAGTTCCTGCTGCGCGGATTCCACATTTTTATGAAGGCGATTCTTTTTAATATCACGCAATATCGGCTGCCCCCAATTAGGGAATTTTTGAGGAATCTGGCGCCGCTCGGGATGGTGTTTCTTATCGAGATTCAAAAGTGTTGCCGTAATAGTCCATTTATTGAGCGCAGCCTGTGCCACACGCAATTTGGCGAAATTGCCAAGATAGCCAGCAATACGCGCCTCAGACGTCATGCCATATCCGCGAATCCAGAGAGTGAGCTCTTCGGGAGTGGGAGTAGATTCAGGAGGAGATTTCAATGTTTGAAAACTGGTGCGAATGTTGCTCAGGCGATCTAACGCTTGCGCTTTATTGGCGAAGCGAAAATGATTGCCCAAAATCGCTTCGATAGTAGGGTTTTTTAAAGTTGCATAGGGCAGGCGGCCGGAAGCAGATTGGGGAGCTTTGCCTTTTTTATAAATATCTTTTTGGCTCTGATTATCTGTCATATGGAATGCAGTATACACAAACCTTCCCAAAAAGCAAAAAGGCGACAATCTTTCGATCATCGCCTTTTTGACTAATTTGTACTTGGTTTTTTTCCTCATCATTGCTTCACAGCAGTGAATAGGATCAATTGCATCTCACCACCATTGGATTGCGGTGGTAACTGCACATCATCCAGCAAGAGGCCCACGCCTGTTTTCCACGTGTAGGTTTCGGTTGCAGGGTAGGCGACATCAGGAAAAGTAATCGTCAGGGTACGGCGTAACCCTGTGGAGGTTATTTCGTACGTATTAGTCCCGATTATTACGTAGTTACCTGTCACCGTAACTGAGGTTTTGGCGAAAATCGCACCGTCTGTGTAGACTGTGCTTATGCCATTAAGTCTTCGGTAGAAAACCAGCACTGTGCTCATTTGCCGGAGCTCTGAAAGCGAAGTTACGCATTTCAATTGGACACCTTTGGGAAAAGTTCCCGGCGGATATGCCGTGTAAGCTTTTCTCCAGTCCAGATGGACTGTGTTCAATCCAGAATCTGCCACCAATTTGACGAGCGGTTCAGTCAACCCGTTTACACAGTTTCTGATTGTGTTGGAATCTACCATTGTCCAAACAGAAACTGGGCCACCGCCTGCTTTTGTCTTCCAATTAGACTTTGGGTAAATCGTTACCACATCGCCATGTTGTAATGGTGCAATTGTGGTTGATTCACCCAATGCCTGGTCATAGGCAGCATTCGCTGCGCTATCACCCAGAACCTGGATGTAGTCAGCGTTGATTCCCGCCCATTGGTCCGGAATTTGTGCCATAAATTTATCCGGCGATATGGGGATCACCGTAAAATCGTGGCATGATAAGCACGTCATTGCCACTCCTATTATTACAAGAGTTAGGCAAAATTGTTTTGTTGTTTTCATTGTTTTGATTTTTTTTGTTTTTTAATTTTTTTTGATTTAATGATTTTTTCAACAATAATATCCTGCCCGCCATGCACACTAAGATTGGTGACACGCTGATTCCATACTTATTCAAGTACAAATATTCAGTTTGGCCGCTCAAAATGAGGGGCATAGCAAAAAGCAAAATAACCCGTGTATTATAGCACGCCAGATTCGAAAGAAATGTGAAGTTTTTGTGACAAGAATGATTGTCTGTAATGAAATATCAATGGGTTAAGTGATGAAATGGAGACGAGGGCTGTTACCGATTTATATAACTAGCTGATTATTATATAAATTCAGTCACTCGTTTTTTCCCAAGTACCCATACTTATACTCGTGGACGGTGAGATGTGGTGAGGCTGTATAAAGCCGGAGGATCTGAACGGTGTCATAGCCAACTTTAATGCCGGTAATATTCACAAGTGAGCAAAATTATTCGTAGGTAAAGTACAAGTCTGGCACGCACTATTTTGGGTTTCGCACGCTTGTGCTACGGATAGTGGTATTACAAATTCAGAAAATAAATTATTTTCTGCCTTCTTTTTCCTGTTTTGCAGTCCCGCCTCTTTTTTCTTTTCGCTTGGTATGGGCAAGATTGCGTTTGTTCTCAGCCTTACTTTCATATTTGGATGCGCCAGCCTCTTTAAGCCCTATAGCAATCGCTTGATTTCTGCTTTTAACTTTATTGCCAGTGCCACTTTTAAGCTCACCATATTTATATTCATGCATAACACGATCAATGGTTTTTTTCTGTGCCCCTGATTGTTTTGCCATAAAATTCTCCTTAAAGAAATTAATAACAATTAATGAATGTGGTTTTTTGAATAAAAAATCCATGTGGGTTATTTTTTGTGTTTAATGGTATTTTTATTTTTTATTCTTACCCCAGCAATGCAATTTTATTTTTGTAGAGATAAATCTTCGCGGGACGGAAACAATATTATGAAAGGATTGAATTATGAAAAAAGGCAATATTTTGCTAATGCTTGGCACTATTGGTATAATAAGCTTTGCAACAGCAGCACAGGCGGGAATTTTTAGTACTTCTGCTCAGGATTTTGTAACAAAGGCTTCTATTGCCGGACAATTTGAGATTCAATCCAGCAAACTTGCAGTACAAAAATCACAGAATGATGATGTAAAAGACTTTGCTCAGCGTATGATTGACGATCACACCGCTGCCGACGATCAGTTAAAAAATGCAGTTGCAAGTTCTAATACTAATCTTCAAATCAGTGAGGATCTCGATAGTAAACATCAGAAACTGATCGCTAAACTAAACTCTCTTACCGGCGTTGATTTTGATAAGAAATATGTTTCTTTACAGATTAAGGCACATGAGAAAGCAGTGCATTTATTCCGCGGTTATGCAAAACAGAATGACGCTCCTGCACTCAATACTTTTGCTAAGAAAACTTTGCCAACTCTCCAGGATCATTTGACTCATGCGAAACAGCTTAAAGACACTATGGGCGGGAAATAAAATTTTCGTCAATTATCAATTGTAGTGACTAATGGTTATAGCGGAGAATTCAACTTTAATTGTCGGGATTCTGATTGGTATCGAATCCCTTCTTCAAGGCGCTCACAAAAGCATTATCTACAATACCCACTATAGCCGACCACGTGTTTGTGTTGATATTATCAAGATCGCCTTGCAGATCTATTTTGGTAGCAAACTGATCGTGTGTGTGATTGGTAAATACTTCTACAACAAGAGATACAAAAGTTTCCCAAACCACTTTGACCGGATTAGCGGATTTACGAAGATCTATGAGCGCAACGTTGGTTGCAATAGGTTTGATATATCCCGATACCTTATTATTCTCGATTATAAATTTGGAGTACATACTTAGAGAGCCCTTGCGGATATCAATTGCGGCATAGGCGTTGCTGTAGTCATTCAGAGCTGTGAGGTCGACATTTTCCAATTGTATATTGAGATCCATATCTGGAATTTCTTTCAGAATATTCATTCTCCCATTAATGTTGAGCGCTCCCTTTCCTATGGAATTACCTTTTATTTGGATGGTTGAAGGCAGCAATAGAGTCTGATTGACCACATTACGCAGATTACGGACCTCTCCTGACATATTATGAATATAAATATTGACCTTCGGGTTAGCAGAAAAATCCTGATAAGTCAGTTTACCTTCAGTAAACGTTACGACGTTTATATCAAAAGGCGCTAAATCTTTAATAGGTTTTGTCCAATCTGCTTCTACTCCGGTTTGCTTGTCAGTGCCGGTTTTATTTATGGCAAAATTGATTACCGGTTTAATTAAATCTGCACTCGACACAATCCGCCCGTGAAAAAGTGCACCCCATTGAATGGATAATTTTGCCTTATCAATAGAAATAAACGGTGTAGGAATGTTGCCGGTTTTTTTATATATTTTCAGATTATAAATCTTGTAGGCGCCCCGATACAGATCAATATCAATAGTTTCGGCAGAGCCTTGGTATCCCGGAATGTCATTCAATACGCTATTTACATAATCCAGCAGCCAAACACCTAAATAGATGCGGGCAATAATAATTGCTATCATCAACAATGCCAATGATGCGCTGATGATATAATGCCTGCGCAGAAAATTTAAGTATTTCATAATATTGATAACGCAATAATTTATATAATATTTCCAATATATTCTACTCAAGCATTATAAAATTATGATCAGTATACCCTCAACGCATGGCAAATTTATTTCACTGTTTATATGGATCTGGAAATATCAAAAACTCAAACTATGAAGGATTTTTTATGATGAATAACCAAGGCTATATATGGGTTAGCACCGTCGATCCTTTTGTGATGTTGTTTGCCAGTATCATTGTTTTGCTTTTAACTTTCTTGCCTTCATTTATTGCCTATTCGCGAAATCATCCTAACCGTCTGGCAATTCTGATCCTAAATTTTTTGCTGGGATGGACGGGAGTAGGCTGGATTATACTCCTTATCTGGGCTTTTAACTCGTCGGTGATAATCCACCGCCAGGTTGTTAACAAGTAAGCCAGTAGAACAACAATGCAGGGTTCTAATGGCTTATATATTACACGTAACGACAACCGAGTTTGTATCAAGGGACCCTTAGACATCCAGCATTTTTCCCAGGCTGATAATGAACTAAGGAAAATAACTACAACCTCGGAAGTCGCAGTGATTATTGATCTCAAGGGAGTTACTCGTCTGGATACTGCCGGTGCACTTTTACTAAAAAACATATTAAAGCAGGATGTAAAGCTCGAACATGTAAATCAGAAACATAAAGCAATTCTGGATTTGATAACGAACACCAAGCTAGACAAAGTTGCGCCATGCAAACCCTTGTCGTCCTTCTGGAAAACAATAACCCATTTTGGTAAAGCCACCATAAATGCCTGGCATGACAATACTGAGTTCATTACATTTCTTGGTAAAGTATGTGTGGCACTCGCAAAAATATTCCGTCATCCGCGCCGGCTGCGCTTGGTATCCATTACGCATCATATAGAAGCCATAGGAATCAACGCTATCCTGATTATTAGCCTGATCGCTTTCGTAATCAGTATCGTAATTGCATATCAGGGACAGGTGCAGCTTAAGCCCCTTGGGGCAGAGAAATATACCGTCAATCTGATTGTAATCTCCGTGCTGCGCGAGATGGGGGTGCTGCTGACTGCCATAATGATTGCAGGGCGATCCGGTAGCGCATTTACAGCAGAAATTGGCACTATGCAAATACGCGAGGAAGTAGATGCATTGCGCTCAATCGGTTTTGACCCGCTTGAGTTGCTGGTATTGCCACGATTGATTGCACTCATCATTGTCCTCCCATTACTCACTTTTATAGCGGACATAGTTGGCTTGTTCGGTGGCGCAGTCATCTCTTTATTGCTTCTTGATATTTCCTTGCCGCAATATCTTGAACAGGCGCGACACGCGGCTACATGGAAAGATTTCTTTGTGGGTATGATTAAGGCACCAGTGTTCGCTTTTGTTATTGCTTTAGTGGGTTGCATGCATGGGTTGAGGGTCTCTGGTTCTTCGGAGAGCGTTGGCAAAGAGACTACTGCTTCTGTTGTTAAATCGATCTTTTTGGTACTGCTGCTGGACGGATTATTCTCCATCTATTTTGATAAGGTGGAGTTATGAATACTGCATCAAAAAAAGAACAGAACATTATCTTATCGATACATGACGTAACAAATCGCTTTGGAAAGCAAGTTGTGCATGATGCTGTGAGCTTCGATATCAGGCGTGGTGAAATTATTGGCATTGTAGGTGGCTCTGGCTCAGGAAAATCGGTGTTGCTGAAAACAATGACCGGGCTTCGTAAGCCGGATAAAGGTGAAATCACTATCATGGGAAAGCCAATTAATCAGATCACCTCATTGGAGTCCGCTTCCTTACTGGGTGTGTTATTTCAGGAAGGGGCCTTATTTTCCTCTCTTACGGTTACTGAAAATATAACCCTCCCACTGCGTGAATATACCAAGCTTAACAAAGATCAGCAATCTGTGCTGGCACAACTTAAATTAGCGCTTGTTGGCATGCCTGCAGAATCTGGCAATAAATATCCAGCGGAACTTTCGGGAGGCATGACCAGACGTGCTGCGCTCGCCAGAGCGCTTGCCATGGATCCGGTGATGCTTTTCCTGGATGAGCCAACCTCAGCGCTTGATCCCATCAATGCAAGCTTATTTGACGAATTGATTCTTAATCTTAATCGCGCCATGGGGATCACGGTGGTGATGGCAACACACGATCTTGACACTATTTTTACAGTCTGCGATCGCATCGCGGTACTGGTGGATTCTAAAATCATCGTGGATACATTACCAAACCTGCTTAAACACAATAATCCATGGATCAGAAAATTTTTACATAGTCCCCGTGCTAAAGGAGCATCAGTTGCTGCGAACGATTATTCAGGAGGAATTCATGGAAACTGATAAAAATTATTTTCTGGTCGGGTTATTTATTATTGTAATAGTATTGGCAGGTTTTGGCTTTACTATCTGGCTCACCTCTGCCGGCAAAGGACCTAAAACAGATTATATAATCCATTTTAGCGAATCGGTGGGTGGTTTAAAAGTGGGGAGTACAGTAAAGTTTCATGGCATTGATGTAGGCAATGTAAAAACAATAACAATCGATCCCGAAGATGCGCGACTGAGTCGCGTTACAATACATGTGCTTGCCAGCACCCCTGTTAAATCAGACAGTACAGCCAGCCTCAAATTTCTTGGGATTAGCGGTGATGTATATATAGACTTAACGAGTGGAACTCCTAAAGCGGATTTGCTGACAGTGACCAATGGGGAACTACCCGAAATCCGTTCCGAGAAAAGCAATTTCAACGAAGTTATGGATCGCTTGCCCCAGATAACCGAGAAAGCCGAACAGCTGTTGGAGAAGCTGAATCACACTGCAGATCAGATCAACAAAATCTTCAATGATGAAAATATAAAAGGGGTAAATAGTGTCATTAAGACGCTCTATAAACATTACGGCGATAAGGACACTGAAGAAAATTCTCCAGCACATTAGCAGAGTATGATCCGATTTTTATTCAGGCTTTAGCAGAAAAAAGGGGAATCCTTATAGTTATTTTATGCGCGGTAAAACATCATGCAGACTGCTTCATTACAACTAAGATAAGGAGAATCCTCATGCGCCAGATACAAGCCAAATGGCATAAAAACACTATCATGTCTGTATTTGCATTCTTTGTCTTCGGACTGATGAATGTTTCCACCGCAGATACATCTGTCGTAAAACACGACCCCGTTCTCGACAAGTCTGTTATGGCTACGTTGGGGCAATGCCAGCAAGTTTCTGCTTCCTGTACGGACACGACTAAAGACGCTGCTGGTGTCCTCGTTTTTCCGAGTGTGGTTAAGGCGGATCTTATTATCGGTGGCGCAGGGGGAAAAGGTGCGCTCATAGAAAATGGGGTAATTACCGGTTACTATAGTATTGGTGCGGGTTCAGCCGGTTTGCAGATAGGGGTCGAAAGTGCCAGTCAGATTTATGTGTTCCGTACTGCTGACTCCTTAGCAAATCTGAAGGGCGGACCGGATTGGAAAGTGGGTGCGACAGCAGGAGTAACTGTAATGTCGGCTGACGCAAACGCCAGCAGTAGCACTGGCAGTATACTAGTCTACATATTTGATTCCAAAGGTTTGAATGCCGGTATATCTCTTGATACGTTTGACATTTGGAAAACTGCCCGCGCCCGGCCTTCCGCATCATAATTTATGTAGTTAGCAGATGTGCCGTTATTACATACATTGGAGTATCGGCCCAGTTACACAGAATCCTAATCCCTGTTTTTCAATAACAAAATAACTTATTGATATATCATTATATTGGAGGCGGGGGACTCGTCAGTCATTTAGGTAAGTGGTTGACTATAAGGTGAATTCAATCGTTGGCTTTTCTCAGATACCCATGCTTATACCCATGGGCTAGTGAGATGTGGTGATATTATGTAATTAAAAAGAATGAGCTAATTCTATCCTCACGATTAATAAGTTTGATATAAAATCAGCACTCTATATGTTAAAAGCTTAAAAGAGTCAGTGTATTTTATACAATTATATTATTAATTCGTAATTATAGATTTATGGACAATGAAACTTTAGAATTACCCAAAGAGGAACCCGCAGAACCAACCTCCGAAGAAAGAGCAAAGACTGCCACAAATAATAATGCAAATAACAGTACTGTTACCTACTCCATTTCTGCCGGTTTTGTACCGCTGCTTGCGCGGCTTAATGTATCGGTTGCGATAACCTCATACCAGTCCGGTAAGTTTTATCTGCTTGGTCGTAACCCTAAAGGTGGGCTCATGATAAATGAGCGCTTTTTTCAGAAGGCTATGGGTCTGCATGTGGAAAATAATACACTAATTCTTGCTACATTATTTCAGATCCAGCGTTTTGAAAATGTGCTCAAAGAAGACCAGTTTATCAATCACACTTATGATGCCTGTTATGTGCCGCGTATCACGCATACGACAGGTGTGTTAGATGCTCATGATGTGGGTTTGCTCGAAAACGGGGAAATAATTTTCGTAAATACACGGTATAATTGTCTTTCTGTTGTGTCACCGCGGGACAGTTTCACACCAGTTTGGAAACCGTCATTTATTTCACAGATAATCAATGAAGATCGCTGTCATCTAAATGGTATGGCAATGAGTGAAGGTAAGCCGCGTTATGTAACGGCGGTAAGTAAGTCCAATACCATTGATGGTTGGCGCGATCGCCGTTCTAACGGCGGCGTGGTAATTGACGTGGAGAAGAATGCTATGGTATGCGAAGGCCTTGCAATGCCTCACTCGCCGCGTCTGTATAACAATAAACTCTGGGTGCTTAATTCGGGAGCAGGCGAACTCGGTTTTGTAGACAGAGATAAAAAAGATTTCAAGGTTACAGCTTTTTGCCCAGGATTTTTACGCGGATTGGCGTTCAGCGGGCGCTATGCTTTTGTGGGGCTTTCCAAGCCGCGTTACGAAAGATTTGAAGGATTGCCACTGGATTCCAAATTAAAAGAAGCGGATTCTGAGCCGTGGTGCGGAGTGCAAGTGATTGATCTGGAGACAGGAACTTGTGTGGAATGGTTTAGGATCGATGGAGCAATTGCTGAAATTTATGACGTCGCTGTTTTGCCCAATGTAGCGTGCCCGATGTCACTCGGATTTGCTTCGGATGACATAAGAGCACTAATAACGCATGGCGATTTGGATGATACAATATTATCACAATGAATTCGCTAAATATTATGCTATAAGTTATGTTGTAGCGCGCAGCGCAATAAATTGCGAATATATATACTGCACAAATTATGATCATATTTAATGTTTAAAAAACGGCTTTTAGTTAGCACTGCGATGCTCGGCGCATCCTTTATGGGATATATGCGTCAGGCCTATGCATCTTGTGCGCCCACAGGCTCGTATACCTATCTTTGCAGTGGTAACAGTGCCAGTAACACTACAACGCAAGGTATATATGGCAGTAATAATTCCGTCTCAACTGCCGCGGGATTTGGTGTCAGCACTACTTCTGGCAACGCGATTACTATAAGCGGTGATGGTGCTTTAAGCTTTACCGACACAAATGCTGCCACCATTTCAACGACAGATAGTGCCGCCGGGCTTTACATGAAATCCTCTGGGGACAACGTCATCAATGGGGGCACCCCCGGCTCCATCACCGTGAATGCCAATAGCAATATTTCGGGTGGACAAGGCGGAATTTATACAAGAAATATAGGTTCGGGCACAACTTCCATAACCTCTAACGGCAATGTTACAGGTACGAATGGTGCTGGAATCGCTAGTTATAACGGCGGCATTGGCACTAATCTTAGCATTGCCACCGGTACGGGTGCTCAAGTCATGGGCACCACTGGTATTAGAGCGACTAATAGCGGGTATGGTACACTTAACATAAATACGGCTGGGAATGTAACGGGTACTAATGGTTATGGTATAACCGCAAACAATAGTGGAACCAACACCTATATTACTACCGCAACCAGCACTTCAGTAACGGGTAGTAATAGCGGTATATATGCGCACGCTTCCAACAGCAATGTAGGGAGTGGCACTTACGCCATTACCATCAATGCTCACGGGAACGTAACAGGTACAAACCAGTATGGCATAACTGCCGTTGGGAGTACTTTAGGTGGTATTATCCGTGGTTCCCCCCCGAGCACTACCAATATTAACATAAACACAGATGCAGGTTCCACGGTTAGTGGATATTACGCAGGTATTTATGCAAAAACTTCCGGTGCCATCACCATAAACGCCAATGGTACGACCACAGCCACATACGGCAGTAGTAGCACTCGGTATGGCGATGGTATAAAGGCAATCGGAACTTCAGTAAATATTACCACTGGATCGAGCAGTAATACTACAGGTTATAACGCCGGTATACTTGCTGAAACACCTCATAATGGAACCATTATCATCAATGCCGGTGGTTATGTAGCGGGAACAGCAACCAGCAATAGCTACGGAATATTTGCGAGTAATAAGACTGCCGGCACTGTACCAAGTGGGACAGGGTATATCACCATCAATACCACTCAAGGCAGCACTGTACACGGTAGTAAGGACGGTATTTATGCCATTAATGATAGTTTGGGCCAGTTATCGATCACAGCGGATGGCACGGTAAGCGGAACGAGCAGGGCGGGTATAAATACTTATAATAAAGTCGGCACAAATATTTATGTTGGTGGTGGCAAATACAGCAGTGTCACCGGCGGTATTTATGGAATACGCGCAAAAAATAAAAGCTCCGGATATGTGAATATAAATACGGATGGATATGTGGGTGCAACAGGTGGCAGTAAAGCTGCAATCTGGGCTTATAACAGCCATTTGGGAACTGACATTACCATTACCACTGGTGTTGATAGCCATGTTTATGGCAGTAATATGGGCATTTATGCTTTGAATAAAGGATCCGGCAGTACGCAGATAACAGCAAATGGCGTTGTCAAGGGATACAATAATTTTGGCATAGACGCTATAAACACTAGTGCCGGAACGTACATGAATATTACGACCGGTACCGCCAGCAACATTACGGGGCAAACAACCGGTGTCTATGCCAAGAATTCTGGTACGGGAGCGCTCACCATTACTGCCAATGGCGATATAACTGGCACTACCCTAAATGGTATTCAGGCAGAGAATAGCAGCACTGGTACTGATCTGAATATTACCACCGGTGCCAGTAGTAATATTGACGGCCATTTTCAAGGAATTTCTGCTTTCAATTATGGTACGGGCGCGCTGAACATATCGGCTAATGGAACGGTGACCGGCCACCAAACGATAGGTATTAATGCCTATAATTCTTCAAACGGAACCAATCTTATTGTTAACGCTGGTGCTGCCAGCGACATCACCGGGCATTTTACCGGAATTGAGGCCACGAATTACGGTTCGGGCTATCTTTCCATCAACACCGGTGGTGCAGTCACCGCCACTAATGGCAAGGCCATTAATGCCTATAACAGTAGTGCTGGCACAAACTTATATGTAGGAACAGGAAGTTCGAGTAATGTTACTGGCAGCACTATCGGTATATACGCTAAGAATTTAGGTGCAGGTTACACCGCTGTCTATGCGAAGGGGAATGTTACCGGTAATGCCGGGTTTGGTATTAATGCAAAAAATACCAGCGCTGGTACTGGCATCAGCATAACGACTGGCGCTGGAGGCCAAGTCACCGGAAGTACAAGCGGTATTTATGAGAACAATCTTGGCACAGGTGCACTTTCCATAACAGCTAATGGCAATGTTACTGGTACTACTGGTTATGGAATATATGGAAGAAACTCTTCCAATGGTACCAACCTTAAAATTACAACAGGTTCGAGCAGTAATATCACAGGGTATAATTACGCTATAGAAGCCTTTAATCATGGTAGCGGATATCTTTCTATTACTGCTAACGGTACGGTTGGCATCACGGGTAGTTCGGGCAATGGTATTGATGCCCAAAACTATGCTAGCGGCACTAACCTTACCATAACAACCGGCTCAAGTAGTAATATAACGGCCGCCACCAATGGTATAAATGCTCGAAATTCTGGCACTGGAATTCTATCTATCTATGCTGGCGGTGTTGTAACCGGAACCACACAAAAAGGTATTAATGCCTACAACAGCAGTAATGGCACGAACCTGTATGTGGGGACCGGAAGTTCTAGTACCGTTACAGGCGGAACCGTCGGTATATATGCTAGGAATTCGGGAACGGGTTACACTAATGTCTACGCTCAAGGCACAGTAGCTGGAAATAATGGATTTGGTATCTACGCAAAAAATACCAGCGCAAGTACTTTCGCTACGGGCATAAACATCACCACAGGCAGTGCGAGCAATATTACCGGTAGCACTACGGGTATAGAAGCAAAAAATTTTGGAACTGGCGCGCTTACGATTACGGCCAATGGCAGCGTTACCGGTACTGCGAATTATGGCATTTACGCCTATAATTCTTCCAATGGTACCAACCTTAACATTACTACCGGAAGTACTAGCGCAATTCTTGGTGGAGGTTATGGCATAGGTGCCAGAAATTATGGAAGTGGAGCAATCACTATCTATGCAAACGGTGCTGTAACCGGCACTGCTAACGAAGGTATTTACGCCTATAACAGCAGATCCGGTACAAACGTATATATAGGAACTGGTAGTACAAGCAATATTACTGGCGCAGCCGATGGTATATTCGTTAGGAATCTAGGCACAGGGTACACGAATGTGTATGTAGGCGGGAGCGTTACCGGGAACGGCACTTCTAGTGTGGGTGTTATTGGGGGCAACGGTAACGGCATAGCAGTATTAAATACGGGCGTTAGCACCGGCGATATGAATATAACCACGGGTAGCTCCAGTGTCATTACCGGTTATAATTCCGGCATATTAGCAAGGAATCAGGGTACAGGCGCGCTTTCAATAACGGCCAATGGCACAGTTACCGGCATCTATCAGAATGGCATTGACGCAAATAATTCTGCCAGTGGAACTAATCTTACTATTACAACGGGTGCCAGCAGTAATATCACAGGGTATTATAGTGGCATAAGAGCTTATAATTTTGGCAGCGGCGCTCTCCATATCACCGCTAACGGTACTGTGACTGGAACCCATACAGATGGTATTTATGCTTATAACTCTTCCAGTGGCACCAATCTTAATATAACTACCGGCAGTGCCAGCACTATTCTTGGCGCGCACAACGGTATAGAAGCCAGAAACTATGGCATCGGTGCCTTAACTATCACGGCTAACGGTTCTGTAACTGGCACCGCTCAAAAAGGTATTTATGCCTATAACAGCAGTGCGGGTACCAATTTATATATAACCACAGGAAGCTCGAGTACTATTACCGGCAATACAGCTGGTATATTCGCTAAGAATTTAGGTACAGGCTATCTCGGTGTATATGCTTACGGTGCAGTAACCGGAAGCGGGGGCTCGTCATCCGGTATCTATGCAAAAAATTCTTCTGCTGGATCTGGTATTCAAATTTATACCAGCAGCGCAAGCACAGTGACAGGTGGAAGGTATGGTATAAAAGCCAAGAATTATAGTTCCTCACTGATGGGTATAAACGTTGATGGCACTGTTACCGGTACGAGCAGATATGGTATTTATGCATATAATGGCACCGGCAGTAGGAATATGCGCATAACCACTGGTAGCGCCAGCAATATTACCGGTGGTGAAACCGGTATATATGCACAGAATTCTGGTACTGGTTCAATTGTAATTGATGCTGGTGGCATTGTTACCGGTAATAATCAGAACGGTATCACTGCATCCAACAACACTCTAGCTAGCGGTATTACGGTAGATACAGGTGTTGGCAGTAATGTTACCGGTTATAGTTCCGGCATATATGTAAACAACAGTGGCACAGGATCTGTTAACATCTCAGCCAGAGGCAATGTAACCGGCACTAATGGTTACGGCATATATGCCAGAAACTCTTCTCGTGGTGAAGGAATTTATATAACCACCGGCAGTGCAAGTACCATAAGCGCTTATGGTGATGCTATTAAAGCCGTCAATAATGGCACGGGTAGCATTAGTGTATATTCCTATGGCACAGCCACCAGCTCACATGGCATAGGTATTAATGCCAATAATTCTTCTAACGGAAGTTACCTCAATATTTATACAGGCAGCGCAAGTACCATCACTGGTCATACATACGGTATCAAGGCTACCAATAGTGGAAACAGCTATCTCAGAGTGAATGCTCTCGGTGCCGTTACGGGAACTACTCAAGACGGTATATATGCCTATAATTCTTCCAACGGTAATAACCTTATCATACAAACGGGTGCTTCAAGCAATATTACTGGCGCAACTAACGGTATAGAAACTAAAAACTATGGCAGTGGTATAGTCAATATATCTGCACAAGGTGCGGTAACCGGAACTGCCAATCGCGGTATTTACGCTTATAACAGCAGTGCCGGTACTAATTTATACATAGGCACTGGCAGCTCAAGCACTGTTACCGGCGGCACTACTGGTATTTTTGCTAAGAATAAAGGCACAGGTTACACTAATATATATGCCGGGGGCGTAGTGACTGGCAATGGAGGCAATGGTGTCTATGCAACCAATACAAGTGCAGGTGCGGGTATTCGCATTACCGCTGGTAGCTCGAGCAATATTACCGGAAGCACTTCCGGTATATCAGCAAAAAATAACGGCACCGGTGCGCTTGGTATATATGCATATGGCGCTGTAACCGGCACTAATCAAAATGCTATTTATGCAAAAAATTCCGCCACTGGTACAGAGCTTTATATTACTACCGGATCTGCAAGCACTATTACCGGCCACTATAATGGTATTAGAGCGCTCAATCATGGAACGGGGGCGACCACTATTATTGCAAATGGCGCTGTAACCGGTACCACCGGTTACAGTATTTATACTGAAAGTTACTCCAATGCGAATCTCAATATCACTACGGGTGCAAGCAGTAATATCACCGGTTATGGGGGTATATTTGCGAAGCAATACGGCACGGGAGCAACCAACGTTATTGTCAACGGAATAGTAACCGCCACCGGCTCAGGATATAACGGCATACAAGCAGGCAACGCTTCCAACGGGACCGATCTTAATATTACCACCGGAATAAACAGCCAGATTTCGGGATATTCTGCTGGCGTAAGCGCATTTAATAGAGGAACAGGCGCGACCACTATAGGAGTGTATGGTGATGCGACTGGCACTCATGGAAACGCGATTTATGGCTATAATGGCGCAACTGCTACAAATCTTAATATTATAGCCGGTACCGCCAGCACTGCTCTTGGCGCAACCAATGGCATCATGGCAAAGAATTACGGCACCGGTTCTGTAAATATCATGGCCTATGGCGCCGTGACGGGCACAGCCAATCGAGGCATTTATGCTAATAACAGCAGAGCCGGTACAAATGTGTATATAGGTACCGGAAGTTCTAGTGTCATCATCGGCGGTACGGATGGTATATTTGCTAAGAATCTTGGCACTGGTTCGATTTCAATCGATGTCGGTGGCATTGTTACTGGCAACACAGCTTACGGTATATATGCAATTAATGCCAGTACAGGCACTCGTATTACAGTAGATACCGAGAACGGAAGTTCTGTTACGGGTTATAACTCCGGTATAGAGGTAAAACATTATGGCACTGCCGGAATTCAGATCAATGCCCGTGGCAGTGTAACCGGCACAAATAATTATGGCATATATGCAAAAAATTCCACTACTGGTACCGGCATTAATATTATCACGGGCAGTGCAAGCACCATAAACGGTTATGCTGATGGTATTAAAGCGCTTAATAATGGCTCGGAGGGAATTAATATATATTCCTATGGCACAGTCACCGCTTCACATGGCGTCGGTATCAATGCCAATAACAATACTAGTGGAACTTACGTAAATATTTATACCAGCAGTGCAAGTCACATCACCGGCAGCACCTCTGGGATTAAAGCAATAAATGGCGGAAATAGTTACCTCAACATAGATACGTTGGGTGACGTTACCGGCACCTCTCAAGAGGGTATTTATGCCAGAAATTCTTCTAATGGAACAAACCTACATATTACGACAGGACCATCGAGCAATATTACCGGTGGAACTTATGGCATACAGGCAAAAAATTATGGCTCTGGGATCTTAAATATATATGCAAGTGGCTCTGTAACCGGCACCTCCAGTCACGGTATTTATGCCTATAACAGCAGTGCTGGTACAAGTCTGTATGTAGGAAGCGCAAGCTCAACTACAATCAGTGGCGGCACCGATGGTATCTTTGCTAAAAACAAAGGTACCGGTTACACGAATATATACGCTCGGGGCGCAGTAACCGGCAATAGTGGATCGGGTATCTATGCAAAAAATACCAGTGCAAGCACCGGTATTCGCATTACCTCTGGCAGCTTGAGCGATATTACTGGCAGTACCACTGGTATATATGCAAGAAATAATGGCACGGGCGCGCTTGCTATATTTGCATATGGTGCCGTAACCGGAACAAACGATTATGGCATATATGCCAATAATTCTTCCCACGGAACTAGTTTAAATATTACAACCGGATCAAGCAGCACCATTACCGGTCATCAAGCAGGTATTGCTGCTTTCAATTATGGCACGGGCCCAGTTACTATCGCAGCTTATGGCACAGTAACAAGCAGTGTAAGTTCAGGTATCGCAGCCTACAATTCTGCTGCAAGCAGCGGTAACGTAGCCATCATAACTGGAGCTGCGAGCAATGTTACTGGTACATACGGTATAGATGCTCACAATCTCAGTACTGGTGCTTTGAACGTTGATGCCTATGGTGCCGTAACCGGTACGAATTACGATGGTATCCATGCCAACAATTCTTCCAATGGCACCAACCTCAGTATTATAACAGGAGCCAGCAGTAATATTACCGGTACCACGAATGGTGTTTATGCCAAAAATAATGGTACGGGTTACCTTACGATAAACGCAGATGGGAATATTATAGGCACGACTGCAAGTGGCGTATATGCTAAAAATTCTTCTAACGGTACTAACCTAAATATCACAACAGGAAATAGCAGTAATATTACTGGAGATACTGTTGGCGTATTTGCCAAAAATTATGGCACTGGAACACTTACAATCGCAGCTAATGGTACAATTACCGGCACTTCTGGTTATGGTGTCTATGGCAGCAACTCTTCTAATGGAGCCAACTTAAATATTACGGCAGGAACCAGTAGCAATATTACTGGAGCTATTGATGGTATTTATGCTATAAACCGAAGCACTGGCTCACTTACAATAACCACAAGCGGGCAAGTAACCGGAGCAAGCGGAAACGCTATTTATGCCATAAACGACACCGGTTCCAGTACAGCAATCAATGTAACCAATGGTGGTATTGTAACTGGCAATATCGGTATTAGTACAGACGCTGGCACGCGGTCCTCTGTAACACTCGATGGAAGTTCTTCAGCAGTTTCCGTAACCGGTACAGGTGGTACGGCAATCAGCTTGAGCAATCTTGGAAATACTTTAAATCTTGCAGGAACCGTGGCCATTAACGGTAATGTTAACCCTGGTTCGGGAAGCAATACGCTTAATCTGAACGATACGACTACCACCTTATCAGGTAGTAATGCTCTGAACGGGTTTTCGACATTTGGGTTGACTGGTAGATCGCTTATCAATGGTACGATTGATTCTACAGGTGATGCAATTACGTTAAGTGGTGGCAGCCTTCACGTTAATGGTGTTTTTGACGCTGCCAGTGTTACAGTGGGAAGTGGTGGAGAGTTTGGTGGCAACAACACGCTTAATGGAAATCTTATTATTGGCAATGGCGGGATGCTTGCGCCTGGTAATTCCATCGGAACCGTCAATGTAGTCGGCAATGCAACATTCGGTAGTGGGTCAACTTTCCAGGTACAGGTTGCAGGAACTACAGCTGACAGGCTTAATGCTACTGGTAATATTACTATTGATCCCAATGCAACGCTGGACATCATTCCGCTTGCTGGTTTCACCGGAAGCAACATTACCTATCTCATGGCAGGCGGAACACTCACAGGTACATTTGATCATATTGATTTAAACGGCCTTGCAGCAAATCTAACCTATAATTCTAACGCTGGATTAGTTTCTGCGGGTAGCCTTTCCTTAACGTTGCTCAGTCCCTCCTATTTCAGCGCATCAAGTCTTTCCGCACTTGAAAACGGACTCTTATTTACCAACACCATGTTTGATACTTCTTCCGAATATGCATTTGATACGGAAGATCATTGGTGGGCAAAAGGTATTTACCGTCAGTATAATCGGAATGATAACGGATTGTATAACGGCTTTAATGACAACATATATGGCACGGCGGGTGGTGGAGAATTTGCGAAATCGGAAAATGTAAAATTAGGTTTTGCTCTGGCGGATATAGAAAACAGCACTTACCTTAAAGGTGGCGCGGGAAAAGACTTTGGCAACGGTGCTTTTGGAACAGTGTATGGAACTTATGTTCAGCCTGTCAGCGATTGGAGCGGATTCGCAACTTTGGGTGTGATAACTGGCTATGATCGCTCTGCCAATAACCGTATTGTCAGTAATAGCGGTACCGTGTCTGTTGCTAATTCCAATTCTAATTCTTATGAAGCGGGCACTACCTTGCAACTTGGCGCGCGTAAACAAATTACGAGCGACGGTTGGTATGTAATGCCAAAAGTGGGCATGGAGTATATACATGTATTCACCAGCGGATTTAGCGAAACAGACGGCGGAGCATCACAAGTCAGTATAAATAGTTTTGATTATGGCACGCTTGTGCCTTCTGCCGGATTCTCTTTTTATAATGGGCCAGGACTCGACATACCCGGCTATGATATTAAATTTAGTCCAAGCTTCAACCTTGGAGTTTATCGTGAATTGTCCACTACTAAGAGAAACTTCAGTGGTGATTTCGCAACCGGTGACAATTTTGATTTGAGTCTTGATACTGCCGATCAGACCTTTGCTACCGCAGGAATAGGATTTAATTTTGCACTCACTAACAGTACCAGTGCTTATGTGGATTACCAATATTCCCGCAGCAGCAATGAAACTATAAATGACGCTAAGCTCGGAATCAAAATAGCGTTCTAAATGATCATAATACCGAATATCATGAGGTTAGAGGCAGCCAAGAGATATAAATTATTGGAGGCGGGGGGACTCGTCAGTCATTAAGGTAAGCAACTGATTATAAAGTGGATTCAATCGCTGGTTTTTCTCAAGTACCCATACTTATACCCGTGAGGTGTTGAGATGTGGTGATACTAATAAATCATATCCTAACTATCATATCTCTTTAGCGCAGTATACACTACACCACGCGAGCGTTTTGATTACAATCTATACTTGTCCTTATGTATGACGAAAATAAAGATATTATAAGAATTGGACAGTACCTAGGCTACTGCCTTTTTACTACGCTATTCTAAGAATTACACATTATCGCTATAACATTATAAGAGGTAAGGGATGGTCAATATGTCGGACAACTGGATGGACATGCTGCGCGAATGGAATGGGAATGAACATGTTCACATTTTATTGATTATATTGGCTGCAGTAGGAATTTATGAATCGATCCGGCACTTGATTCCCAGTATTACGGCAAAGTTCTATCCTCATGACCGTTTTTATATACTTCCATGGATTCCCATACTGCGTCTTATAATAATTCTTGGGGCTGCAATACTCATTGTTCCCTTTGTTATTATACCGACACGGGAGAATGTACTGATCCTGCTAGGGGCAACAGCGCTTGCAATTGGTTTTGTGCTTAAGGATTACATCAATTGCATTTTTGCAGGATTTATATTGCTTGTTGAACGGGCTTACCGTGTAGGAGACTGGATACAGATTGATGATACTTACGGGGAAGTAATAGAAGTGGGTTTGCGTACCGTAAAACTTCGTACAGCAGATGCTAATGATGTAAGTATCCCGCACAGCACCTTATGGCATACACCTCTTATCAATGCCACCAGTGGTAATAAAGATTTGCTCTGTGTTATTCATTTTTTCGTGCATCCGGATCACGATAATACTCATATACGCAAGATATTGTTTGATATAGCCAGCACCAGTAGTTATCTGCACAATGAACGTCCCATTGTAGTGGTCATGCAAAATGAACCTTTCGGGTTGCACTATAAGGTAAGCCCTCGCTCACATGATCCGGAATTACACCGTTCTTTAATTCCTCAATCGTTTTGTCATCTGTACTCATGCGAATATTGCTTTTATTGTTATGGTAAAGTCGCTTTATTACCCCCAATAATAGCATGTAAGTGTTAACAAATTATTACACTTTCAAAGGAAACGTCCTATATTATTTGATTAATCAAGTGGCAAAAATTGCGGGGGTGACAACGGAACTTTCTGGGTAAGCAATTGATTGTTATTACTAATACCAAATGAGGTTTATAGAAGTACCCGGGTATGTACCCATAATTCTTAACGTGGGGTGGGGACTGTTACCTAATTTATATAACTAACTGATTCTAAGTCATATATTTTAAAAATCTCCACAACACCCAACCTATAAAATATCCCAGCCTTAACACAATCTTAACACAATTAGGGTATGTTATCTGTTAAATTAGCTAAGAACTATTAGTGCTAAAAGCGAGATATATAATGCCAGATAACGAATTAAAAATAATCTCCCCGGATGATAAACGCGACGTACCTTTGCGTATTTTTGCCGGCAACGATGTATATTTAGACATTGTTGGAGGAGTGAAATCTGCTTTTGGGCATTTTATGGGTAACCAGCCCGCCATTGAGTCAATCCGATTTGCGCCATTTGCTTTAAGCCGCGATGAAATGTATTCCAGTGATGCCAGAAATATTCTCTTAAAGAAAATAGCACAAGCGCGTAAGCAGGCACCTGAACTGGTTGAGTTTGCTAAAAATACACTGATTAAAAACCAAAAGAAGCCTGACGAAGTTGCAAAGGATGAACCCAGGAGCATTTGGGCAACTGATGCGCAGAAATTTTTACAAGAAACGATACAAAAGGATAAAAGAGCTGAAATTACAGGTAAAAATCTTCCTGATTTTATTAATAAAAATACCCAAGCAACGGTAGAAAATCTTTTGAACACATTAGATATGATGGAAGCCAATCCAATAGCTACTATTGCGATGTTTAATTTCATTTATAAACATAGACCTGCTCCGGAAACCTCTCCCAACGATTTAAAAATTTATGAGTATAATTTACGCAGCGCCCGCGATTTTGTTCCTGATCCATTGTTGCAAGCCATTAGTAAAGAACGCCTCCCTGTAATTATTTTAAACCAGAAGAAAGATAAAAATAATGAAAATAAAGAATGGTGGTTAAATACCGATTTAATACAAGGTAAGGGGGTGGATGACGATATAATACTTATAAGAAATGAACATCTTGCTGATAAAAAATGCGTGGGGATGGATCTTATTACGACGGCTTGCGGGGGAGTATTTCATCATAACCGAGCCATTGCAAAAGTCGAAGTAGACCATGAAAGAGAGTTTTTTCCTGGTTTGCTTTATAGAGTTAAAAGACCCAGTTCTCGGGGACTTGCTGATAAGTGCAACAACGCACTCTATAATACCTATTTGGGAATAGCAGGTGAAGAGGAATTTAGAAACCAACCTATAGCGGAAAGTTTTTATGTTAATTTTATGGGCGCCTTAGCGCGAACCTATAGTGCAGAAAAAGCAAATAATCAGGATATATTCACCCCTAAATATTATACATTTGCAAAAAACAACGAACCAGAAATTCCACAAAAAATAGCTGCTACTACCAGCATTGAACCCTATTCCGGGTTATTGCTTACGTCAGCTTGTGTTAATCAAGCTGAAAAAACCGGTAAATATCATTATCTAACATTACAAGACACAAAATCGCTTATCAATACAACGCCAGATTCTTCTCTAAGCCTCGCTTATTTATTGGCTAGCTTCGATAAAATTGCTTTGCAAAATAAAGACAGTTTCTTAAATACCATAGAGAAACGCAAAAAAATAATGAAGGAAAATGGTGTTACCTTGCGCCTTGAAAATGGCAGTCTTTTAAATACAGATGAATATTTTAGCAAAATCCAACAACATGCAGATGAATGGTTTGCCCAAGCGCAAAAGCAGCAAAAAGACATTGTAGAACTTCCTGAACATCAAGATACTATAGCTGCATTAAAACATATTTATGATGAGATGGACGAGCCAGCTCGCGTGGTTATTAAACGTTCAGGCACAAAATTCATTTTAAATCCTGCTGATCCTGAGCCCACGATTACAAAAAACCAAAGACAAAATATTATTATCGTGAGCCCTACGGCGCTAGAAGATCCGCGTATAGACTATGTATTGCGTGATCACGCATTATTATGTGCGTTTGATGATACAAAATATCCTTACGCAAAAGAGTTATGGGAAGCAGTAGAACAAGAAACTGTAGAGAATTATAAGCAATTGCCAAGTAGTTGGGTCCAGGATCCTAAAAACCTAAATTTAAAAGCATATGAAGAGCCGGAAAAACTCCGCCAATACTTGCCACTTACTACGCTTGCTAACCATAAATATGATTATAATCTCAAACAAGAAGCCAATAGTATTTTACGTGGTGCGACTTTGCCAATGCAAGAGGCTTCAGCAAAGGCATTTGCCATTCAAACAGAAACATTAACTCTGCCGCAGCAAGATTATTTTCAGGAACTCAATAAAACAGTGGAAATATTGGGGGTAACACCAGATGAATTTAATGCACAATTTCGTTTTTGTGCGCGGCAATTGATGGCTATTTTCGCCTACGGTTTAGATGGAATGCGCCAAAAATCAAAAGTAGTAAAGAATGCTATGCGCAAAGAAATGCCAGGAAACCCTGCACAGCAGCCGCCTTTATATAGAAGTGCAATTACTAAGAGTGCACAATCTACTACGGAAAATAAAGAATATTTAAACTATATTACACAAGAAATGATGCTCGGGTTTATAAATTCGCCGCGCCCCCCCATAATATTGCCTCATGAAGAAGAGCTGCTTAATAATGAAGTTCCAAAAAATCCGCTGCAAGTGCCCAATGAAACCAATATTTTGCGATCTTATGCGGAAGGCACTTTACCGCTAGCATTACTTAAGAATTTGCATGTCGATGAAGCCAATGACGGCAAATATAATTATAGCACGCCACGTGCTGATCAAATATTTGCGGCTGCTATATATAATAGTATTGATTATCTCAATAAAAAGAAAAACATATCGGATGAAAAGCTTGCCGAGGTAGAATTGCAAATGCAAAAACTTGAAGCTTTAAAAACCAAGGTCTTTCTCTGGCCAGATGAATTGGAGAAAGTGGAGTATTTAGTAACGGCTGCAACTCTTGCAAAAGAGAAGGCGCTTAAAAAAGATGATCTTATTAAAAAAGAAAAACCCCCAAATACTCGCTATGTTATCGATAATATAGAAGGTACCGTCTATGGCCGTATTATTAACCGAAGCGGCAAAGCGGAGCTTAAACATTGGCAGGGTATTAAAGATAAAAATGCGCAAGAAGCAGAAAAACAATTATCCCTTCGCATGTATTATCTCAATAAAGAAGAAATTGAACCCTTAAACAAATTATTTGATATAACACTGCCCGGACATAAAGCATTAGCGGATATATTATTCGCTGAAAGCACTCTGCGCCGCGCAGAATATGCCTGCAAAATACCGAGTTCCGAAGATAAATTACGTCCTCATCCCGAAGGGTTTCAAGCCCAGGCACAAAAAGTGATTTCGGCTTTCTTTGCGGATGAATCAGGCAGTAATGAAGAAATCAAAAATTATTTATTTAAATCACCAACCCTTATTGTAGCAACGCTTGGTAACGATCCTGATGTGCGCAAGTTGCGTGACGATCATAAAGATAGGTTGGGTACTATGCCAGAAGAAACTGCTGACTGGCGTGCCCGTGAAGCCCTTATTATTGACCAATCCCAGTCAGGAGGTGCCGCTTTATGAGTGATGAACCTATAAACGACTCATCCTTAGATAGGCTGCAACTTGCTTTTGATTTATTAAATAAAGCAGGTGTTAAAACCCCTGCGTTAAAAAAGCCAACCGCGCAAAAAGAAGTGCCTGAAGAAGAAATTGAACCTACAGAAATGTTCCCTGTTGCTGAAGAGATTATAACGCCACCGCCCACTCCTGTAGAAATAGCTCCCACAGATGTTCAACCCTCGCCACCCATTGTTACAGAACCTCCGGCATTGGTTGCACAAGTTGTACAAAAAACCGAAACCCCAAAACCGAAATCACCCGAATTTCCTACCCTTGATTTATCTTTATGGCAATTCAAACCAAAATTACTGACTAATGATAAGCTAGTTGAACGAGAGCAGCAGCTCATTGAAGCAGTGCGACCATTTCTTGCGCAAGCCTTGGTCTACAACCCACCTTGCAACCAGTTTCAATGTAGCCTTGTTTTAGGTGACCATGGAGAAACTAACAATTTTCCAATACGATTTATACTTCGCAGTGCTCATGGCGATACGCAGGAATTTTATGTCAGTTCCCATACAGAAAATTTAGATGAGGCGATTGAGCTTAAGAAAGCGATTCAGAGCCATATACTCAATCACCCATCGATTATTCCGTTGCGTTTACATAAGGTAGGAGAATCAGAGAGAGCGGATGATAATAACGATACATTCATGCCTAACCGCCAGCCTGATAAAATGGAGCTGATCAATTATGGCGATTTCTATGCGGCAAGTTTTCTATTTCAGGGGGATTCTCCAAAAGATACGCAGCAAATTGTGATACCGCTTGGCATCAAATATGAACCAAGAGCTATGGTTATAGCCCAAGAAGCCAAGGCCCGTTTGGACCACCTAGAAGAGCATATTTATGATCTTATTTTTAATGACCGCTGGGAAACATTGGGTGAAGTAGTGCAAAATCTAAAATATGCCGTTAAAGAAACAGGAAAATCTTCTTTAAATGTTGAATTTACGCAAGGTTGGCAGATCGATGAAAAGAAAAATCTGGAAATACCTTATTTTAACAGACTTAAAGCAGAAACCGATAATCCCCACGGTATATCGGTTGATTTTCCTGCCAAAAAGCACCAGTCCACCTTTATTAAAAATGCCTATCTTCGTTTAGAAGGCGGCATAAAAAATCCTAACCCTATTTGGCGATTGATGCTAACATTCGATGTGGTGGGTTTGGATTTTACAAAACCCCAAGAAGCTATGCATTATCAGGCAAGCATGAACCTGCACACGGCCGATGAGACGGCCGCGCAAATACGTGCACATGAAGCGTTAGAATCTTTAATTAATAATTTTAAGAAAATGCGTACGGAATATCCCGATACGGAATGGTATTGGAAAGGTGTAACCAATGGTGAGCTCATTTTACGTGAAGCAGACACAAAAGTCATCCCGCGTGACCCTCATCCACAAACATTAGATCATTTTATTGAAGATATGCCCAACCCAAAGCAAAATTTCCAGGTAGCCATTAAGCATCAACCAATAATAGATGGAAAAAAGATGCTTACGCTTTGTTTGCAACGAGGCAGCAAATCAGAAAATGACTTTATTGAATTTAAAGAGAAAAGCGGAAAACCCATTTTAAGAACGTTCGAAATAATAAATGACGATGAAAAAACGATCAAGGCGCTTGTAAAAGAAATCAGTGATTTGTTTAAAAAAGCTTTAAATGAGACTTATGGTAACCGGGCTATTAATAAATATAACGATGAAGGAGAGCGTATTCGTAAAACAAGGCAAAAATTTGACCCAGCGACCGTGAGAAATTTATTCGATCATGCAATTCGCGATCATGTAAAAGACGTGGAGATTACTGAAGGTAAAACCGCTGCAGATTATAGAGAAAGAAACACCGATACTTTTGTTGCAAGAAATTCGTAAGTTTTACTCAAACTAGGGTGGCTACAGACTTTCTTGGCAAGCAATTGATTATTAGTGCAATATCAAATAAGATTTACAGAAATACCCAGATAAGTACCCGTGATTATAAAGATTGTAGGGGACTAGGGCTCACATTAAAGAAATAACTCACTGATTATATTATTTAATTCCTGCTATCATTTTTTCAGTTACCCACAAATAAACTCACGGTTTATTGAGATGGGGTGAGATGATAATATCTTAATTACGGAGGTTTGGATTAGGAAGATGGCAATTGCATTTCTCCGGACTCTCTAATCACCCTTATAGGGTTTATCTCCAGGTTTAGCGTTTTTAACTTCAATGTTGGTTAGAAGCATAAAGTGAATCTCCCAAGTGGATATTAAAATGTACCCATAAATGTACCCATATGTACCCATGCTGTCGTAAAACATCATGAGATGATATGATCACCATCATATGGCTTATTTACTTGGTTTCAAGCTGATTTTTGAGATTTTACGAGATGTAGAGAAATGATGAAATGGAGGCCGGGGGGAGAATCGAACTCCCGAATACAGGATTTGCAGTCCCGTGCATTACCACTTTGCTACCCAGCCAAAAATCTGCAGATTTTTATATAAACGAGCATGGCTATATATCGTTTAACCTGCCTATGGTCAAGTATTGCAAATAGTGCAAGCCTGTGTCATATCAATAGAAATTAAATAAATAAGTGGATTGATATGACAGCGCTGCAAAAGAAACCCATGGAAAACATGCTAACCGGGCAGATACTCACCGGTAACGTCCTGGATTCACGAGTTTTAGAGGCATTAACGAGTGTTCCGCGCGAGCTGTTTGTGCCAGATTCACTGAAGGGCGTTGCTTATATTGATGAGGAAGTTCCGCTGGGGTTTGGGCGGTTCCTCATGCAGCCACTGGTTTTTGCGCGTATGCTTAAATATGCTGAAATTTTAGCAAATGAAACAGTGTTAGATGTTGCGTGCGGCACGGGTTATTCCTCTGCGGTGCTTTCAAAGCTCGCGCAGAAAGTAGTAGCCGTTGAGGAAGTTAAAGAACTTGCAGATAAAGCTAAGTCGTTGCTTTCTGCTTACGCAAATATTGAGTTGGTGAACGCACCTCTTGTGCAAGGCTCCAGCAGCAATGCGCCTTACGACGTGATATTCATAGAGGGTGCGGTAGAAGTTGTTCCGCAGACCTTGATTGATCAATTGCGTGAAGGGGGAAGGGTGCTGGCAGTAGAACATAAAACCGGAGCAAAGCTCTCCGGAACCGGTCTTGGAAAATTAGTCGAGTATCGCAAGGTTCGTGGTAGCCTTGGCAAAACGGTTTTGCATGATGCAAATGTGGCTTTGCTTGCACCATTTAAAAAAGCCGCAGAATTTAAATTCTAATCTAGTCGTTTAATACGGCGCCAGTTACTACGGCTTTCTGGAACGCAAGCATCTTATTATATGCGGTATGCCCGCCAGTAATTTCCAGCGTACCGCGTGCCAGTGAATAATCGCGGTCGCGGAATATTTCGATGATGCGCTGGATTTCCTGATCGGCAATTCCTATTGCTTTAAGCAATGCACCACCTAATTGCAGGCTGGTTTCAAACATTTCGGATACAGCCACATTGGCACCTGCCTCTTCCAGTCTCAGCACGCTTTTTAAATCAAACGCGCGTGCGATAATAGGAATGGAGGGGGAGGCAGCTCTGATAGCGCGGACGGCATTCTCAGCGGCAATCGAATCATTAATGGTGACGATGGCAGAGCTAGCGCGTTCCACGCCGATGGCATGCAACACTTCACGGCGCGAGCTGTCACCATAATAAACCGGCAGACCGATTTTCTTGGCTTTTGCGACGGTGCTTATTTCCATATCCAGTGCGATATAATTAATATCCTCTGCTGAAAGCAGTTTGGCTATAGTCTGTCCAACACGACCAAAACCGAGAATGAGCACGTGATCACGCACATCGATGATTTCCGATGCAGAGTCTTCGGCTTTGCGGCGGCGTTTATTTTCAATCCGGCTGGAAAGTTTGCGGCCAAGCGCTGCAAAGAAAGGTGTGAGCGCCATGGAAACCGTCACTATAATCATCAATAATTGCGCGGTATCCTGATCAAGAAAATTATTATCGGCAGCCAGATTAAACAGAATAAAAGCAAATTCACCACCTTGCGCGAGTAACAATCCGGATTGGATTGAAGTTGTTTGCGCAAATCCAAGTAAGCGACAAAGCACCATAATAAAAATAGCCTTAATCGACATAAGAAGCAGGGCAAGGCAAATAATTTTTGGCAAGTTATGCAACGCCATGTGAAGATCAACCGACATTCCCACTACCATGAAGAACAGCCCGAGTAGCAATCCCTTATAAGGCAGAACGTCGGCTTCCACCTGATGGCGGTATTCGGTCTCCGCCATGAGCAAACCTGCCATAAACGCGCCAAGCTGGAGGGAAAGGCCCGCACTATAGGTTATCCAGCCAGTTCCAAGCACTACGAGTAATGTGAGTGCGGTAAAAATCTCGGGATTATTAAGCGATGCCACCATGCGATACAACGGGCGTAATATGGCACGCCCTAAAAAGAAAATCAGCAGAAGCGCGAGCGTGGCTTTCACGCCGACTTCGGCAAACTCCATTCCAAGGGAACGTGTTTTATTGGCAAGTGCGGGGACAAGCACCAGTAGTGGCACCACTGCCAGATCCTGAATGAGCAATACGGCAAGCGACAACCTTCCTAACTGCGAGGCTTTCTGATTATATTCGGCGATGAGTTGTAAGACCAGAGCAGTGGAAGAAAGCGCAAGACCGCCGCCTACCACAATGGCAGCCTGAATGGTAAATCCGCTAACATATAAAGCGCTAGCGATCACACCGCTCGTGATAGCAATTTGCAAAAATCCCAGCGCAAAGGCCTGTTTGCGTATAGCGGTCAAGCGTTCCCAGGAAAGTTCTAGCCCGATAATAAACAGCAGGAACACCACGCCGAGTTCAGCAATGGCGCTGGTGCCACCAATATCGGTGACTATGCCGAAGCCACCGGGGCCAATGAGTGCTCCCGCAACTAGATAACCGAGTACCGGACTCACGCGGAGTCTGCGAAACAGCGCAACAATCACTATAGCCGCAGCGAGCAAAACTATAACAAGTTGTATCGGGTGTGTTTCTGGCATGGCATTTTTTACTTTTTTATATATGTTAGGCCTTATAGCAGAAATTAATGTAAAACTAAAATAATATGCAAAAATCTAAAACAGTCCTGATAACAGGCGGAGCGGTGCGGATCGGCAGAGAAATAGTATTATCCTTTGCAGATAAAGGCTGGGATGTGGTGATCCATTATAATAATTCTGCAAAGCCTGCAGAAAAACTTGCAGCAGAAATAACCAAAAAGAACTGCAAAGCATATACAGTAAAAGCAGATTTGCGTGATGCCAAAGCAGTTTCAGCGATTATTCCATCACTTGCGAAGCAAGATATAAAACTGGATTGTCTCATCAATAATGCCGCTCTTTTTGAGAAAGATAGTCTTGTTGATATTACACCAGCAAGCTGGCAAAATCATATGAACATAAATCTTTTTGCGCCGCTGCAATTGATTCGTGATTTTTCCGTTCAGTATAAGGGCGGGCAGGGGAATGTGATTAATATCACGGATGGAATGGCAGGCTGGAGTATATCACCTGCATTTCTTTCCTATAGTTTGAGTAAAATGGGTTTAGCGGAAGCGACCAAATTGCTGGCACGTGAACTGGCACCAAAAATCCGCATCAATGCCGTTGCACCGGGGCCAACCTTAGAGGGCAAACAGGATAAACCCGATACATTTATAAAGTTAAAAAAACTTGTACCGCTTGGAACCATAAGCTCGCCGCAGCAAGTGTGCGATGCAGTACATTATCTTTTGAACGCAAAATCCGTAACCGGGCAGGTGATTAGCTTGGCTGGCGGGTTGTAATATAAAAAAGGCTGCCCAATCTGAGCAGCCTTTTTCTTTAGAATTCCAACAAGAATTAGCTACCTGTCAGTGCTTTTGGTGAATCGTTCTGGTTAGCGGCATTTTGCTCTTCAAGCAATTTATCGCGGCCATGAGCGATCTTTTTCATACGCATCATCTGAGCACCGGTACCGGCTGGAATCAAGCGTCCCACGATAACGTTTTCCTTGAGACCCGAGAGCGCATCTACCTTGCCAGCAACGGCCGCTTCGGTAAGTACGCGAGTGGTTTCCTGGAACGATGCAGCAGAGATGAAAGAACGAGTCTGCAACGAAGCCTTCGTGATACCTTGCAATACCGGAATCGATTTTGCAGGTTTGAAGCCTTCGGCGATCGTCTTCGCATTAACGATGTCGAATTCTTCACGGTCAACCTGCTCACCAGTGAGGAATGTGGTTTCACCTGGCTCGCTGATTTCAACCTTCTGCAACATCTGGCGCACGATAACTTCAATATGCTTATCGTTGATGCCTACACCTTGCAGACGATACACTTGCTGTACTTCATTGACCATATAACGAGCCAAGGCTTCAACACCCATAACGCGTAAGATGTCATGCGGCACAGGGTTGCCATCCATCAGCAAATCGCCCTTCATCACATAATCGCCTTCGTGAACGGTGATATGCTTGCCTTTGGGGATCATATATTCCACCGGCTCAATGGAAGCGTCTTTTGAGCGCACCACAATACGGCGTTTTGTTTTATAATCCTTACCAAATTCAATCACACCTTCGAGTTCACTGATAATCGCGTGATCTTTAGGTTTGCGTGCTTCAAACAATTCAGCAACGCGTGGCAGACCACCGGTGATATCGCGGGTTTTGGTGGATTCGCGTGGGATACGTGCAAGCACGTCGCCGCCGTGAACTTTTTGGCCGTCGGTTACCGAGAGAATCGCATTGACTGGCAGGAAGTAACGTCCTTCCAGACCATTTGCGAGCATGATGATTTCACCCTTCGCATCGCGCAGAGCAATACGTGGCTTCAAATCCGCACCGCGGGTTTGCTGACGCCAATCGATAATAACCTTGTTGGAAATACCAGTTGCTTCGTCCATGACTTCGCGCAGTGAAACACCTTCCACGAGATCGCGGTAATGGGCAGTACCTGCTTTTTCCGTAATGATTGGAATGGTGTATGGATCCCACTCAGCGAGCTTCGCGCCTTTTTTAACGCTCTTGCCTTCGCCAACGAGAACACGTGCGCCGTACGGAACTTTAAAGCGCGCACGTTCGCGGCCTTGTTCATCCTTGAGTACGATTTCGCATGTGCGGCTCATCACCACCTGACGTCCCTGACTGTCTTTCACCACGTTCTTGTTGGAAAGATGCAAGGTAGAATCATGAGTTGCTTCAACGCTGGAAGTTTCAGCACCACGCTGCGCTGCACCACCAATGTGGAACGTACGCATGGTAAGCTGTGTTCCTGGTTCACCGATAGATTGCGCGGCGATAACACCAACTGCTTCACCGATATTAACCGGAGTACCACGAGCAAGATCACGGCCATAGCAACGTGCACACACACCGGCTTCACTTTCGCAAGTGAGTACGGAGCGAATAAGCACGGATTCAATGCCAGCTTCGTCAATTTTATCGACGATTTTTTCTTCAATCAATTCACCTGCGCGAACCAATATATCATTGCTTACGGGGTGGCGCACATCTTTGGAAGAAGTACGACCCAGTATCACGTCAGACAAGGTCACGATGATCTCACCACCTTCGATTACAGGTTTTGCGATGATACCTTTTACGGTTCCGCAATCGTCCTGAGTGATGATGCAATCTTGTGATACGTCAACGAGACGGCGGGTCAGGTAACCTGAGTTTGCAGTTTTGAGCGCGGTATCGGCAAGACCTTTACGTGCACCATGTGAAGAGTTGAAGTACTCAAGAACGGTGAGGCCTTCTTTGAAGTTTGAGATAATTGGCGTCTCAATGATTTCACCGGATGGCTTTGCCATGAGTCCACGCATACCTGCAAGCTGCTTAATCTGAGCAGCAGAACCACGCGCACCGGAGTTTGCCATCATGAAGATCGAGTTGATGTCACGAGCGCGTTTCTTATCGCCTTTTACAGCCTGTTGACCTGAAATACGTTTCATCATGTCGTCTGCAACAACTTCGGTACATTTCGACCAAGCGTCGATCACCTTGTTGTATTTTTCACCCAAAGTAATGAGACCATCTGAATATTGCTGTTCAAACTGTTTCACTTCGCCGAGTGTATTGGCAATGTGCTTTCCTTTGGTTTCTGGCACGATCATATCGTCTTTGCCGAAGGAAATACCGGCTTTGCAAGCATGATTGAAACCAAGTCCCATCATACGATCCGCAAATATAACGGCTTCTTTCTGACCACAGAAACGATATACCGCATCAATCAGGTTACTGATTTCTTTTTTGGTCATGAGTTTATTTACATGCGCAAAAGTGAGCTGTTTATTGCGTGGTAAAAATTCAGAAATCAGCATGCGGCCCGGAGTGGATTCAACTACTTCCACTTTTGGTTCGCCGTTTTCATCAAGAGAACGGAAGCGGCATTTGATCTTAGTATGCAAGGTTACCACTTTGTTATCGAGTGCTTGCTGTACTTCAGCAACATCCGTAAAGGTCATTCCTTCGCCGATTTCACCGTCGGAGGTGAGCGACAGGTAATAAAGACCAAGCACGATATCCTGCGAAGGAACGATGATTGGCTTACCGTTAGAAGGTGACAAAATGTTGTTGGTAGACATCATGAGTACGCGAGCTTCAAGCTGCGCTTCGATAGAAAGCGGAACGTGAACGGCCATCTGGTCACCGTCAAAGTCAGCGTTAAACGCAGTACATACGAGTGGGTGCAACTGAATTGCTTTACCTTCGATGAGCACAGGTTCAAACGCCTGGATACCAAGACGATGCAGCGTTGGAGCGCGATTTAACATTACCGGATGCTCACGGATCACTTCGTCCAGAATATCCCAAACTTCGGGACGCTCTGCTTCCACCATGCGCTTTGCAGCTTTTAAAGTGGTAGAGATTCCGTAAAGCTCGAGTTTGGCGTAAATGAATGGTTTGAACAGCTCCAATGCCATTTTCTTTGGAAGACCACACTGGTGCAGCTTCAGTTCAGGACCAACTACGATCACCGAACGGCCTGAATAATCCACGCGTTTACCAAGCAAGTTCTGACGGAAACGACCCTGTTTACCTTTTAACATGTCGCTCATGGATTTAAGCGGACGTTTGTTTGCACCGGTAATGATGCGGCCACGGCGACCGTTATCAAACAATGCGTCAACAGCTTCCTGCAACATACGTTTTTCGTTGCGTACGATGATATCAGGAGCGCGCAGTTCAATGAGGCGTTTCAAACGGTTGTTACGGTTGATAACGCGGCGGTAAAGATCGTTTAAATCGGATGTCGCAAAACGGCCACCATCAAGCGGAACGAGCGGACGGAGCTCAGGTGGAATCACCGGAATCACTTCCATCACCATCCACTCTGGCTTGTTGTTGGATTCAACAAAAGCTTCCACGAGTTTCAGGCGTTTCACCAATTTTTTACGTTTTGCTTCGGAAGTGGTCTCCGAGAGATCAACACGCAAAGTGGTTTTTTCAGTTTTTAAATCGACAGCCATGAGCAATGTGCGAATTGCTTCAGCACCAATCTGTGCGGTGAATGTGTTTTCACCGTATTTATCTTGTGCTTCATAGTATTGGTCTTCACTTAAAAGCTCGCCTTTTGTAAATGGCGAAAGGCCTGGCTCAACCACCATGTAGCTTTCAAAATAAAGAACTTTTTCAAGATCTTTTAATGTCATATCAAGCAAGATACCGATACGGCTTGGCAGTGATTTCATGAACCAGATATGCGCAACAGGAGCAGCGAGCTCAATGTGACCCATGCGCTCACGACGCACTTTGGAAGTAGTAACTTCAACGCCGCACTTTTCGCAGATGATACCACGATATTTCATACGTTTATATTTGCCGCAAAGACATTCATAATCCTTGATTGGACCAAAGATACGTGCGCAGAAAAGGCCATCACGCTCCGGTTTAAAGGTGCGGTAATTGATAGTCTCTGGCTTCTTCACTTCGCCAAAAGACCATGAACGGATATTTTCCGGACTGGCTATGGAAATTCTTATTTCATCAAACTGCTTTGTGGTCGAAAGTTGACCAAAATAGCTCATCATTTCATTCATATTTCTCTCCTGATTTTATAAAGCTCTAAGGCGCTCAAGTATTTACTTAAGCGCCTTGAGAGCCAATCTTATGCTTGACGTTCTTCGAGTTCGACATTGAGGCACAGTGAGCGTAATTCCTTCACCATCACGTGGAATGATTCCGGAATACCGGATTCAAATGAGTGATCACCACGAACAATAGATTCATACACTTTACCGCGTCCGGCAACGTCATCGGATTTAACCGTGAGCATTTCCTGCAACGCGTAGGCCGCGCCGTAAGCTTGCAATGCCCAGCATTCCATTTCTCCGAAGCGCTGACCACCGAACTGTGATTTACCGCCAAGAGGCTGTTGGGTTACGAGCGAGTATGGCCCGATGGAACGCGCATGGATTTTGTCATCTACCAAGTGATGCAGTTTGAGCATATAGATATAGCCCACAGTCACTTTGCGATCGAACAGTTCACCCGTGCGTCCGTCAATCAGTTGTACCTGACCGGAAGAATCAAGCCCGGCTTTGGCAAGCCAATGCACGATGTCTTCTTCTTTTGCACCATCAAACACCGGAGTTGCAAAAGGAATACCCTTACGCAAGTTACCGGCAAGCTCCATAACTTCATTGTCATTCATGCCTTTGATTTCGGCACCAATGCTTTTTTCATCATAGGTATTAATGAGCATATCGCGAACACCGGATACGGCATTTTTAGCGGACATATTATCGAGCATGTGACCGATTTTACGTCCTAAACCTGCGGATGCCCAGCCAAGATGGGTTTCTAAAATCTGACCCACGTTCATACGTGAAGGAACGCCGAGCGGGTTAAGTACGATATCCACCGGGGTGCCGTCTTCAAGATATGGCATGTCTTCGATTGGCAGAATGCGCGAGATAACACCCTTGTTACCGTGACGTCCGGCCATTTTGTCGCCTGGCTGGAGTTTGCGTTTTACTGCAACGAACACTTTTACCATTTTGAGAACGCCTGGAGGTAAATCGTCACCGCTTTGCACTTTGCCGACTTTTTCTTCAAAGCGGGCATTGAGCTGGCCAACCACGTTATCAAGCTGCTTTTTAAGCTCTTCGACTTCTTTCATGGATTTATTGTTATCCACTACTATCTGCCACAACTGACCTTTAGCAGTGCTGGTAAATACTTCTTCAGTAACCGTTTTGGCTTTGAAGTTTTTTGGACCGCTTACTACTTTTTTGCCGATGAGCAGTTCTTTGAGACGGCTATATACATAGCGTTCAACAATAGTACGTTCATCGTCACGATCTTTTGCCAAGCGTTCAATTTCTGCTTTTTCAATCGCCAGAGCGCGTTCATCTTTCTCAATGCCGCGGCGTGAGAAAATACGAACACCAACGATGGTTCCGGTAACACCGGGAGGCAAACGCAGTGAAGAATCACGAACGTCGGAAGCTTTTTCACCGAAGATTGCACGAAGCAATTTTTCTTCCGGTGTCATCGGTGATTCGCTCTTTGGTGTTACTTTACCAACAAGAATATCACCGGCTTTTACTTCTGCGCCGATATGCACTACGCCGATTTCGTCGAGGTTTTTCAGGCCTTCTTCGCCGACGTTTGGAATGTCGCGAGTGATTTCTTCGCTGCCGAGTTTGGTATCACGCGCCATCACTTCGAATTCTTCAATGTGAATGGAAGTGAATACATCTTCAGCTACGAGTTTTTCGGAGATAAGAATAGAATCTTCGAAGTTGTAACCGTTCCATGGCATGAAAGCGACCATCACGTTGTGACCAAGTGCGAGTTCGCCAAGGTCAGTCGATGGGCCGTCTGCGATAATATCGCCAGCTTTTACTACATCACCTACACGCACAAGTGGGCGTTGGTTAATACAAGTGCTCTGGTTGGAGCGCTGGAATTTAAGCAGGTTATAAATATCAACACCCGGAGAGCCGGTTTTATCTTCGCCGGTAGTACGGATAACGATACGCGCCGCATCAACCTGATCGATGATACCGCTGCGTTTTGCAACGGTGGTCACACCAGAATCACGCGCTACGACGTCTTCCATGCCGGTTCCAACGAGTGGAGCTTCGGTACGAATGAGCGGCACTGCTTGGCGTTGCATGTTTGAACCCATCAGCGCGCGGTTAGCGTCATCGTTTTCCAAGAATGGAATGAGCGATGCAGCAACGGAAACAAGCTGTTTTGGCGCAACGTCGATATAGTCAATAGTATCGGGGGCTGCCATAACGAAATCACCGCTTTTACGGCAAGAGATCAATTCGTCAGTAAATTTACCGTTTTTATCAAGCGGTGAATTTGCCTGCGCGATTGTGTACTTACCTTCTTCAATAGCGGAGAGGTAAATTACTTCTTCCGTTACTTTAGTGTTATTTACTTTGCGATATGGAGTCTCAATGAAGCCGTATTTATTAACGCGTGCATAGGTTGCCATTGAATTGATCAGACCAATATTCGGACCTTCAGGGGTCTCAATCGGGCAGATACGACCATAATGGGTGGGATGCACGTCACGCACTTCAAAGCCAGCGCGTTCGCGGGTAAGACCGCCCGGTCCAAGGGCCGAAAGGCGGCGCTTGTGAGTGATCTCAGAAAGCGGGTTGGTTTGATCCATAAATTGTGAAAGCTGCGAAGATCCAAAAAATTCACGAACTGCAGCAGCTACAGGTTTGGCATTCACCAAATCATGCGGCATAACAGTGTCGATATCTACGGAACTCATACGTTCGATGATGCTGCGTTCCATACGGAGCAGTCCGATGCGATATTGATTTTCCATCAATTCACCAACTGAGCGAACGCGACGGTTACCCAAATGATCAATATCGTCGATTTCGCCGATTCCATCTTTTAATGCAACGAGCGTTTTTACGACACCAGTAATGTCATCTTTGGTTAGCGTGCCAAGTTCTTCAGGGTAGTTTAAGTTGAGGCGTGCGTTGAGCTTTACGCGACCTACAGCGGAGAGATCATAACGATCGGGTTCAAAGAACAGTGTTTTGAATAAAGTCTCTGCTGCTTCAAGTGTAGTAGGCTCACCTGGGCGCATAACGCGGTAAATATCAATCAGCGCTTCTTCACGTGTGGTGTTTTTATCGAGCACCAATGTGTTGCGGATATAGGGCCCAATATTTACGTGATCGATATCAAGGATAGGAATTTCTTTGATGCCGTTATCATCAAGAATAGCAATTTTCTGTTTGGTAAGCTCATCGCCTGCCTCTACATAAATTTCGCCGTTCTTTTCATTGATGATATCGCTTGCAAAGTATTTGCCAACAAGCTGTTCATCGGAAAGCAATATTTCTTTCAAACCGTCTTCAGCAAGTTTCTTTGCAATACGGGAATTGATCTTTTTGCCTTCTTCGAGAACTTTCTTGCCGGTTTTAGCATCAAGAAGATCGTGTGAAAGTTTAACACCTTTCCAGCTGTCTGGAAGGTATTTGGTTGTCCAGCCGTTTTTATGGCGCTTGTACGATACTTTATTATAGAACAGGCTCAGGATTTCTTCGGTAGACATATCCAGTGCACGAAGCAGCGAGGTCACTGGCAATTTGCGGCGACGGTCGATGCGCACATAAACGATATCTTTGGCGTCGAATTCAAAATCAAGCCATGAACCACGGTAAGGAATCACGCGGGCGGAGAATAAAATTTTACCGGAGCTATGTGATTTGCCACTGTCATGATCAAAGAATGCGCCAGGTGAGCGATGCATCTGTGATACAATCACGCGTTCGGTGCCATTGATAACGAAAGTGCCGTTATCGGTCATGAGCGGGATATCGCCCATGTAAACATCTTGTTCTTTGATGTCTTTGATTTCGCGTGCGCCGGTATCAGCGTCAACAATCCAGACGATTAAACGAAGAGTAACGCGCAATGGTGCGGCGTAATTGATACCGCGCTGACGGCATTCTTCGATGTCATATTTAGGTTCATCGAATTCATATTTTACGAATTCAAGCGTTGCGGTTTCAGCAAAGTCTTTAATAGGAAACACACCTTTGAATACGGTCTGTAATCCTTGTTCACGACGTTTTTCATTCGTAACAAAACGTTGCAGGAACTGCTCATAAGAGTTTTTCTGAACCTCGATGAGATTCGGCATGGTGGTAATGGATGCGATGCGCCCGAAAGAGCGACGTATGCGCTTACGAGAAGTGAAGGAATGGCTGGAAACGGCGGTTGCGGATTGCACCATGGTAACCCCTTCTATAATATTTATAGTTTCATTTTGCAGTTAAACGCGGAAAGCGTTGGTAAAAATCATCAAGTCACTTGAAGCGGAAAAGCCGGAGACCCTAAACCATTTCATGAATGGCTTCGGGCACTCCGGCAAAATCGGTATCCTAAAAGGATTACTTAATTTCCGCTTTGGCGCCGTTGTCTTCCAACAGCTTCTTGATTTTGGCAGCGTCTTCTTTGCTGACACCTTCTTTAACAGCCTTTGGAGCTGCTTCAACAAGGTCTTTGGCTTCTTTGAGGCCAAGGCCAGTTACTGCGCGGACTTCTTTAATGATGTTGATCTTGTTCGGACCAGCTTCGGTCAGAATAACATCAAATTCAGTTTTTTCCTCTGCAGCGGCAGCAGTGGCACCGCCAGCGGCGGCAACAGCTACAGGAGCAGCAGCAGAAACGCCCCATTTTTCTTCGAGCATTTTGGAAAGTTCAGCAGCTTCAATAACAGTGAGAGCTGAGAGATTATCGACGATTTGTGCGAGATTGGAAGACATGTGGTACACCTCTATAAATTATTCAATATTTTTCAGTCGGTTGTAGTTCGCACGCGAGCATACTTCTGAAATAAGGTTGTGTCTTATAGCCGAAACTTATGCAAATGCAAAGGAAAAATGCATCTGATTTGTAAATTGTTTTATTTACACGATTTTATCTAATTCTATCAGGCAATTATTCTGCCAATGAAGCGTTGATTTATTCCCTATTTAGGTTATGGATGCACCCTATAATATAGAGGGCAATGTCGTGCAAGATATAATAATTACATTAAAAATAGATAAACTCGCAGGCCTCGGTGATGGCGTAGGCTCGCATGACGGAGCCAAGGTTTTTGTGCCTTATACTATCGCAGGTGATGTTATTCGTGCGCGGATAAAGAAAGAAACTGCAGACGCGACCTATGCCAGTATTGAATCCATTATAACGCCGGGGCAGGGACGCATAGAGCCCGTGTGTTTCCATTTTGGTAAATGCGGGGGGTGCTCGCTTCAGCATCTGGAGCATAGACTATATAAAGAGTTCAAGCAGCAGATGGCAAGCGAAGCAGTGCGCAAAGCTAGTTATGATACAAATATGGTCGCATCCATGATCACACTACCCGCCGCAACGCGTAGGCGCGCTGAGCTTAAGGTGAAGGGTGGTAAGATTGGGTATTTCTCTGAACGCAGCCACCAGTTAGTGGATATATTAGAGTGCAAAGTGCTTGAGCCGGAACTCTTTGCGTTGGTGATGCAGCTTAAAGATAAAATCCGCAAACTCCCCACTTTCCCGAATATTAATATAAGTACCATCAAGATTAACGGTGTGGATGATGGCTATGATGTGGTCATGGAAGGCGAAGATAGTTTCAAGCTTGAACTGCGCGATCTCCCGCTTATTAAAAGATTTTCTATAAGAAAAAGCGCGGACTTGCAGACGGTGTTTCAAACTTCTGATGTCACCATAAAACTTGGCGATGCAATTATTGAGATTCCGCCTGGCGCATTTTTGCAGGCTTCACGCGAGGCGCAAGCCATTATGACGGATCTGGTAACAAGTGCAGTAAAAGACGCGTCCAAAGTGCTCGATTTATTTGCAGGCATTGGAACCTATAGTTTTCCTCTTTCTAAAAATGCAGAAGTAACTGCAATGGAAGGTGATGCGGGAATGGTCGCGGCGATGCAAAAATCGGGAAAGATTAAAACTGAGGAGCGTGATTTATTTTATAATCCGCTCCCCACAGAAAAGCTGAATGAATATGACGCAGTAGCCATCAACCCGCCGCGTGCAGGAGCAAAAGCACAATGCGAACAGCTTGCAAGCTCGGACATCGCAAAAATCGTGATGGTATCATGCAACCCTGCGACCTTTACCCGCGATGCACGTATATTAAAAGAGGGCGGCTATAACCTTACCAAATTAACCCCGATTGACCAATTTGTGTATAGCTCTCATCTCGAAATGGTGGCCGAATTTAGCAAGTAATGTATTGAATAGTAATGATGTTTTCGCTAGGGGTTGCATTCCGGCAATTTCCGTATATGTTCTTTACTCTTTGTAATTATATAAATGTAAGATGTTAAAAATATTGAGCGATAAAATATTCGCTGATATATCATTTGCTAAATGGCACCGGTTTTCTTTAGTAATTGCAAGCGTAGTTTTGCTATTAGCCATTGGCACAGATATCTCGGTGTTTTCAGCATATGATCCTGATGATTTAAAGTCAGAAGCAATTCAATCTAAAAATGCCCTTCCGCCGATTTTAGCATTGAATCCTTCTGTTCAGGACTCTGTAAACGCGCCTAAAGATTCTGCTGATGCTCAGGAAATCGCGGATCGTGGAACGAGCGGTTACTGGAAAGCCGGAATTGCAGAGTACCGCAAAAACAATATGGCTAAGGCTTCTGAGAATTTCCGCAAACTTTTAGAAAATGGCAATAGTCTTTCTTCTGAGGATTATGCTGCGACTGCATTCTGGGCATATCGCGCCATACTTGCAAGCGGCGATAAAGATGAAGCGTTTAAATACGCACAGATAGCGGCAAACGAGGCGCCCAGTTTTTACAGTGTGCTTGCCCGCCATATCATCAGCAAGGAAACGGCTGGACCGAATACGCAAATAAATATTGCGTTAGCAAATGGTGGCAATGAGGCGGCAAAACTCTACCCTATGCCGCATTGGAAACCTACGGCAGGTTATAAGGTGGAACAGGCATTGCTGTTTGCTATTATGCGTCAGGAATCGGGCTTTAATCCACGTGCAAAAAGTTCCAGCGGGGCGATTGGCGTGATGCAGCTTATGCCTTCCACTGCGCATGAAATGGCGCGTAATTTACGATTGTTCGGCTCCAACATTAACCCAGAAATCAGCATGGCTCTGGGGCAAAAATATATTGCAAGCCTCATGGCATTTCCTTCCATCGGAAACAACTTGGTGTTTTTAACTGCTGCTTATAACGCAGGTCCCGGAACGCTCGCCAGATGGCGCAACCACATTGCCAGTGACGACCCGTTATTGTTTATCGAATCAATTCCTTACGGCTCCACTCGTGATTACGTGTTAAATGTGATTGGAAATTACTGGGTCTATTCAGAGTTACTTGGCAGCACTTCGCCTTCACTTGCGATGGTCGGAGAAGGCCAGTGGCCCCGCTATGGCGTAACCGCAGAGCGTATTGCTATGCTCAAAAATAAATCCGCTGATTTAAATAATTAGATTTTTCGCAACTTGTCGTGCTGGGAACATGATTAATAAAACGAAATTTCTTGGGGTTTTTCTCGAGTGAAGGTTTTTAAAAAATCAATAATTTGTTCTGCAGCAGGTGAATCATAATTTATTTTTAGCAACAAGCTGTTGCTCAGTTTGACTGAGGTTAAGTCTTCACCAAATAACGCCGGTATGTTGGACTTTGTGTCACCATTAATGAAATCATTTATCTCTTTCATTGCGTTGTTGGTGTCTGTATCGTGTAAGAATGGTTTGTCGATTTTGATTCTTGGAGATCTTGTGCCGTAACCCATTTGTTCATCCATTTCTACATATGCGCCCCAAGCTTCCATACTTTCAGAAAAAGATTTTTTTATCTCTTCGATATTATTTTCTAAACTTATAATTCTTTGTTCGGCAAATAGTTCTAATTCTTTCCATGTATCAAGCATTGTTTCAAAATATTTTTCTGTATAAGTATCGTTTTTAATAGATAATGCGGTGTCTATTACTTTCTGAATATACTCCGGATTACGTTCGGGGTTATATACTGCTGGCAGATATCCGGGATTTTCTTTGTAGAAATTAGTTATGCGATCAATAATCACACTGTCAGGAGCATTATTGAATATAGCCTTTTCATAATCTGCAAATTGTGATGCTGCTATTTTTAATTCATCTAATGATGCATTAAACCCAATTCTTTCTTCGCTTAAATATTGCTTTATAGATGATAAATCATTCGAGTTTAAGAGTTCCTCCCTGATATTATGTGCCACGCTCTTTGTGAGGCCATTAAATGCCTTTAGTTTTGCAAACTCGAAATTAAAAGGGATAAAATCAAATTTAGATAAATCATATAGCGGCGCCGTTGATATTGCAGTTTCAGTTGCAACAGGTAATGGTTCCAGAATCATCCGAGAGGGCATAAACTGTAGTGCTGCAGCACCAATTCCCGCAGCCCTTAAAAAATTTCTGCGCGACATATTACTCGCATTCATCGGCAATTCTGTGGGTTGATTTTTATCTTTTTTATCTTCTTCCATACTTATTTCTAAATTCCACTACGCCGAGATAACTTACCCGGATTATTGCGTTCGTAATTCTCGGCTAAATATCCTAACTCTAAATCTGCTATATTGGGATTATCCTTAGTATGCGGCGTTACATACACTACAATGTTGCCATCTTTAAAACTCTTATGTGGAATTTCGATGTTGTTGCCGTATTTATCCTTTAAATCTTCGGCGAGTTTTTCTGTACGATCCCACCAGTGTTTGTTAGTTTCTTCTTCAAGCCTTTTGACTTCCAGATTATAGCCGTTTGGCTTATGCGGCAGATTGACTTTTTTCCAGATGACTATGTCTTCATCAAAGAAAAATTCTTTTCGCTCGATTGCTTCCAATTTCTTTCCTTCTATTTTTTGTAGCTGTTCGAGTTTCATATTTGTGAGATGTTCAAAACTATTTAATCCCTTTCTTATGGGATTCACAAATTGTCCCTGGTAAGTTCCATTTTTTATGGATATTAATCCCTCGCTTGCAGTTTTGTGATAAAGCTCTGTTTCATATGGGCTAAATATACTTTTACCCGGGGTACCCAGTATACTGTTATCATGAAGTCCAAGAAACTCATTTACGCCCCAATGTATTTCATCTTCTGAAATGTCGGCTAAAGCTTGTTGAGCATCTGAAGCAAGTGTTTCTATGTTGTTTAAATGTTCACCAATTAAATTCTTTGTTGCTTGCAAGCGGTTTCTTAAGGAAGACATATTTTCCGGCCGATTTAAGAATTCTTTAGCTGAGTTTATTATAGACAACGCTTTTTCATGTTCTCGGGAGGAATTAATATGGTGCTTAAGATGGCTACCCATTAATAGTTTAACCTCATCAATTACTTTGGCAACATAGCCAAGCGCTTTTTGTTTTTCCCCAAACAATTCTTTGGGTACAGTAATTTCAGATAAAAATTTTGCTGGCTCAGTTTTAAGTGCTAGGCTTCCACCTAATATTCCCATAATGCTTATAAATTCAGCACGTGATATCGTATCGACGGCATCCTGCTGTTTTGTGGAGTTGTCTTTTGTTTTTCTAAAATAATCAAAAATTCCCATAGCCATTCATCTAAATTATTATATTTCCCTTTAAATCTATCAGCAAATCATTAAGATTTCCTTACTCGGGGCACGGAAAGGACAACTAATTGAAATTTCTAGATTTTAAGCATGAGTCTCACTACGAAGGCGTTATCGCGGGGATTGACGAAGCCGGGCGCGGGCCGTGGGCGGGGCCAGTGGTTGCAGCCGCGGTCATTTTCCGTGAGCGAAAACCTCTCATGGGAATTCATGATTCCAAGCAACTCAAAAAGCCTCAGCGTGAAGCGATGTTTGAAGTGATTATGCAGGAAGCCGTAGTAGGTGTTGGCATATGCAGCCCGGAAGAAATCGACGAACATAACATACTGGGTGCTACCAAAAGAGCCATGCTCAAAGCATACGAGGGATTATCCCTTAAACCTGACATCGCCCTCGTGGACGGCAATCAGCTACCAAAACTCCCCTGCAAAATGCAAGCGGTGGTGGGCGGTGACGGGCTTTGCATTTCGATCGCAGCAGCCTCCATCGTCGCCAAAGTCACGCGTGACCGGATGATGGCGGAAATAGCAAAGGAATTTCCGCATTACGGCTGGGAACATAATGCAGGTTACGGCACCGCAAAGCATCAGGAGGGGCTTGCACAGTTTGGTGTAACGCCGTATCATCGCCGCTCGTTTGCCCCGATTCGAAAATTGCTGGAAGCATCATGAGTAACCAAGAAGATTGTCACCCCCGCGAAGGCGGGGGTCTTAGCGAAGATTCCCGCCTACGCGGGAATGACGGGAATCGTCGTTATTCAATTTTTCCAAAAGCTTTAGGAAAATCTTTGGAGCCACTGCTCAAGCCGGTCTATAAAAAACATGGTTTTGCTGAGCATCGCATCTTAAGCGAATGGCCGGCAATTGTGGGAAGTAAACTTTCTACCTATTCCATTCCGCAAAAGCTCGTTATGCCACAAAACAAGAAAGAAGGCGGCACATTGCATATATTAGTAGCAAGTGCGCGTGCACTCGAATTGCAGCATATGCAGCCGATGATCATTGATAATATTTCTACTTATTTTGGCTATAAGGCCGTTGCCAAACTTAAATTTGTGCAGACGGGAAGTGATATTTTTCGCAAAGGCGCAAAAAAAGAAAAACCCAAACAACATGAGGCTTCCGAAGCATTGCAAAGCATGGTTGCTGAATGTGAGGATGCGGATTTGCGTGCTGCATTATTGTCGCTCGGGGCTCACGTAAGCGTAGTTGAAAAATAAACGCGAGACTGTATATTAGGCGTCTGCATCCTTAAATCTTGAAAGGTTCTTCTCATGATCCGCGCACTCACTATCATTACCACACTCTTATTTGCCTCCGCTGTTTTTGCTGATGACGCTGCACCACAAGCGCAGCCCGCACCAGTGCCAGAAACTCCAGCTAAGCCATTTGTATATACACCGAAAGCTACCGATATTGTGATGGGCAAAGACACTGCACCGGTGGTCATGGTGGAATATGCATCGCTTTCTTGCCCGCATTGTGGCCATTTTTATAATACTGTGCTGCCGGATTTGACCACAAAATATATTGATACCGGCAAGGTGAAACTCGTATACCGCGATTACCCGCTAAATGCTCCTGCCTTAAAAGCAGCAGAACTCGTGCAATGCGCTGATCCCGATCGTCGCCATGTGTTTTTGAAAGTATTGTTTAATACTCAGGAAAAATGGGCGTATGACGCTAATTACAAAGATGTGCTCGCCAACGTTGCGGCACTCGGCGGAATTGATAAAGCGAAATTTGAAGCTTGCATGAAAGATGCAGTGATTGAAAAGGCTATTTTGGCAAGTGCTAAAGAAGCGCAGGATGATTACAAGGTGCAATCTACGCCCACCTTCTTTATCAATGGCAAGCCTTCACAAGGTAATCATGATGTGGAAAATATGAGCAAGCTCATTGATATTGCGCTCACTGATGCCGGGCAGAAATAATTTATCCAAAATACTTGACAGGTATTTGTTAACTGCTAGTTAGGTGCCACCATGAAAGAACGGGTATGAAGCAACCGGACGATCTTCCTTCGCTCGAGCAGCTTGAAAAAGATATTCGCTCGCTGAATGAACGGGTTGCCCCAAAAACTACGCCAAGCCAGAACAATGTTGGCATGGTCATGCGGATGGGGGCGGAACTTCTCTCGGGTGCTTTTGTGGGGGCATTGCTCGGCTGGTATTTGGACAAATGGTTAAATACTTCGCCGGTTCTGTTCATCATATGTTTCTTTTTTGGCTCTGCGGGCGGGTTTTTAACGCTCATGCGGACGATGAAAGAAGCGGAAGCATTAAGTAATACTGAAGACAATAAAAAGGTGGGATAACGTGGCTGAAACAAATCCGGTAGAACAATTTGAAGTAAAAGATTTATTCTCTTTTCCGCATGTTTCGGGTTATAATATTGCGTTTACCAATGCCTCACTTTGCATGGGTTTGGTGGTACTTGCCATTATATTGTTTATCGGCATTGGATCGCAGGAAAAAGCATTGGTACCAGGGCGTTTTCAGTCCATGGTTGAACTGGTTTACCAATTTATGCTTAATACGGTGCGCGAAAATGCCGGGCACGAAGCGGTCAAGTATTTTCCCATCATATTCACCCTGTTTATTTTTATTCTTTTTTGCAACCTGATGGGTAATTTTCCTTATTCATTCGCGGTAACCAGCCACATCATCGTGACATTTGCGTTTGCTGCATTTGTGTTTACCGGTGTTACTTTTATCGGTTTTTATAAGCACGGCATGCATTTCTTTCACTTCTTCGTTCCCAAAGGTTTGCCCGGCGGAATCGGCGGAATTATCCTTGCCGGATTCATGATCGTGATTGAATTTTTCTCTTATCTTGCAAGACCCATCAGCCTTTCCATTCGTCTTGCTGCAAACATGACTGCAGGGCATATTTTGTTAAAAATTATGGCCTCATTCGTAGGTGTTGGGTTATTCGGAATATTTCCCTTCGCTTTTTTATTGATATTCACCGGTTTTGAGCTATTTGTTGCATGCCTGCAAGCGTATATTTTTGCATTGCTCTGCAGCCTTTATCTCAATGACGCCCTTAACATGCACTAATCATTAATCACTACTCACGAAAGGACTAAATTCATGGACGCAGAGGCACTTAAACTTCTTGGAAAATATCTTGGCGCAGGTCTTACCACTGCTGGTATGGCGGGCGCTGCTATCGGTATCGGTCTCATTTTCGCGGCAGCATTGCACGGAATCGCCCGCAACCCAGCTCAGGAAGGCAAAATCAAAGCATTTGCTTTCATGGGTATGGCACTGGCAGAATTCATGGGTTTGCTCTCTTTCGTGGTGACCATTCTCATCCTTTACGTAGTAAAATAACACCCGTAAGGTTTGAACAATGCCGCAACTTGATCCTGCAAGTTTTTCTTCACAACTTTTCTGGCTGACAATTTTCTTTGTCGCTTTATATGTGGTGCTTGCACGCTTTTTTCTGCCGCGTGTACACCATGTTCTGGAAGTGCGTGCAGAGACCATAGAAGGCGACGTTGCGCAGGCTGAAAGTTTTAAAACCGAAGCCAAGCGCGTGCAGGAAATTTATGAAAAAGGTTTAGCGGACGTGCGCGCTAAATCCAAATCCATAATTTCTGAAGCGCAAGGCAAAATGGCGGCGGCAGCAGCTTCCAAGCAAGCTGAACTAGATGCGGTGATTGAGAAAAAACTTTCCGAATCTGAAGCAGGTATTTCCACTGCCAAAAAGACGGTAATGGACAAACTTTCACCGGTAGTAAGTGATCTGGCTGCAGAGATTGTACAAAAATTGGTAAAGCATAAACCGGATTCAGGCGATCTTGATAAAATCATTAAAAAGCTTGGTAAGGGAACTTCCGTATGAGCGAGCCATTTTATCTGGATGCAGAGTTTTGGGTAACCGTATCCTTCATAGGGTTCGTGTTGCTGGCGTTTCGTCCGACTTTTAAGGCTATTGCTACACATCTTGATGCCCGCTCCGCACAAATTGCCTCAGAATTAGCCGAAGCAAGACGTTTGCGCGAAGAAGCCCAGGCGCTCCTTGCTTCTTACCAGAAAAAGCAACAGGAATCACTGCGTGAAGCAGATGAAATCCTGGCGGCTGCAAAAGAAGAGGTGGCTCTTATTTCCAAACAGTCTGAGAATGACATTAATCAGGCGGTGGAAAAACGCATGAAATCGGCGATGGAAAAAATCGCCCAGTCTGAGACCAAAGCACTGCAAGATGTACAAAATCATGTGGTTGATATCGCCATTGCTGCCGCCCGCGCCATTATTAACGATTATCTGGTAAACACCGGAAATGACGAAATAATTAAGCAGACTGCGAGTGAATTAGAGCGGAAATTGCATTAAAATAGCAATTTGGTGCTATAAACAGGTTTTTAATTGACAGAATCAGCGGTTACAGGTAGAAAGCCGCCTCTGACCTAAAAGGAAGTGTTATGAAAGTATTAAGTTCTCTGAAATCTGCCAAAAAACGCGACAAGAATTGCCGTGTGGTTCGCCGCAAAGGCCGCGTTTATGTCATCAATAAAACCAATCCGCGTTTCAAAGCGCGCCAGGGCTAGGTAGTGCTCTCCCGCGAAAGACGTTTGTTTTTCCTGCGGTGGCTTAATAATCCCCTGCGTGTAGGTGTGCCTGTGCCGAGTAGTCTTGGTTTGGGCCGTGCTATGGCAGCGCAGTTATCTTCTATCTTACCAAATGAATATGTCGTAGAGCTTGGGCCTGGCACCGGTGTTGTAACGCGTGCACTCCTTACGGCTGGAATCAGTGAGAAACAACTCATTGTTATTGAGCGTGAGCCGGGTTTCATTGATAAATTGAAGCATGATTTTCCGCATGTCACTATTCTGCAAGGTGACGCACGCAATATGAGTGAATTACTGCATCAGCGTGGCATCAAGCAGATAGCTGCGGTTATCTCCAGTTTGCCACTGCTTTCCATGCCAGATGTAGTGCGTCACGCCATTGTTCACAAAGCATTTGATATAATAAAACCCAATGGCTTGTTTATACAATATACGTATGGATTGCTTTCTCCGGTGCCTGTTAGCCATCAGCGTTCTATCGGCATTCATGGGCGGATTGCCAAGCGTGTGTGGCGCAATTTTCCTCCTGCAAGAGTGTGGAGTTACAGCACAGAGAAAGCGGTATGAAATCTGCTGACGTTAATAAAATCTTTAGCAGTTTACAAAAAATCAATCCCGAGCCCAAAACCGAACTTTATTACACCAATCCTTATACGCTTCTGGTAGCCATTGTACTCTCCGCACAAGCGACCGATGCCGGAGTGAACAAGGCAACGCCAGCGTTGTTTGAAGTGTGCGATACACCAAAAAAGATGGTGGCGCTTGGCGAAGAAGGTTTAAAGAAATACATCAAAACTATCGGACTTTTTAATTCCAAATCTAAAAATATTATTGGCCTGTCAGTAAAGTTGTTGGAAGAATTCAAAGGCAAAATTCCTCACACACGCGAGTTGCTGCAAAGCTTGCCGGGAGTTGGACGCAAGACAGCGAATGTATGGCTTAACTGTGCGCTCGGCGAACATACAATAGCGGTGGATACGCATGTGTTTAGAGTTTCTAATCGCATAGGTTTGACAAACGCCAAAACCCCTGAGCAATGCGAGCAGCAGCTTGAAAAAATTATACCGGCTAAATATAAGCAACATGCCCACCATTGGCTTATTCTGCACGGACGGTATGTCTGCAAGGCGCGTACACCGGAATGCGCAGTATGCATAATCAATAAATGGTGCGAATATAAACATAAGACAATTTAGATTGGTCTTTTATGGACGAATTCGATCTCATTAAAAAATATTTTACACCACTTGCGTCCGATAAAGCTGCGCTTGGGCTCAAAGATGACGCGGCGATTGTCAAAGTTCCTGAAGGTCATGAATTGGTAGTCACCAAAGATGCCATAGTCGAGGGTGTGCATTTTATTGGTGATGAATCACCGGATTTAATCGCGCGCAAACTGCTCAGGGTAAATCTTTCGGATTTAGCCGCTATGGGTGCAAAACCTTACGGCTATTTTCTGGCACTTATGTTACCTAAAACGGTGAATGAGGATTGGATAAAAGCTTTTGCGAGTGGGCTGCAGGGCGACCAGAATGAATTTGGCATTACACTCTTGGGAGGTGATACGGTTGCTACGGGAGGTGCACTTTCCATGTCAATAACGGCTATGGGTTTTGTGCCTGCTGGTAAGGCGCTTAAACGCAGCGGTGCAAAAGCAGGTGATGATATTTATGTGACTGGCACAATAGGCGATGCTGCAATAGGATTAAGAATTGTTTCGGGGGGCACGCTGCCCCCATCTGCGCTCTGCGCAGCTTCCCCTGCGAAGTCGTCGTATAGTACTCCTCCGCGTCCCCACGCAAATGCTGAAGAATATCTTATTGAGCGCTATCGCTTACCCCAGCCACGTGTAAAGTTTGGGCAATTACTACAGGGCATTGCCACAAGCTGCATCGATATTTCGGATGGGCTCATGCAGGATTTAGGGCATATTGCAGAATGCTCAAATGTTGGTGCTACGATTGACTGGAATAAGATACCTTTGTCGGAGGCAGCAAAAAGAATATTGCCAGAAATTCCCAATCATTATGAGGCTATTGCTGCAGGAGGGGACGACTACGAATTATTGTTTACCACCGCATCTTCTGATGCCGAAACACTAAATAAATTGGCTGAACGTTCAAATGTAAAAATAACATTTATTGGTAAAATACAGATGGATGGTGATGTAAAATTATTGCATGATAGTGGCAAAGAAATTAATTTAGGCAAAAAAGGGTTTAAGCATTTTTGTTAAGTAAATATTAATGAATTTGTATTACGATGCTTCATAAAATTAATGTGAGGGGTTGCAATGGCTGGTGATTTTGTTGTGGATAAAGAAAAATTGAAGGATGCAGTAAGAAATCTTGCTGCTGAAAATAAAAACTTTAATCGTTTTATATTATTTGGAGAGCCATCAATTATACGAAGAATTGATAGTAATCATACTATTTCAATCCAAGAAATTACGGGTGTGGGTAATACAAAGAAGGCCGTAATTAAAGAATGTGTAGAAGCATTTAGGTCGTTGCTTGTCACAGGTGGAATTGAAGCTGATATCCCTGAAATATCTCCCACTTATGGTCAGACCCGACAGAATTTTACCATTAAGCTGCAAGATCACAAAGAATCGGAAAAAATATTAAAGACTCTTGAGGCAGTTATTGATGCCATTAAAGAAGTAAGAATTGAACACGAACATACTTCCATACCGATTTTAACTGCGGAATTAATAGGGAAACTTGAAATCCATCCTAATCAAACCATCCCCGCAGTTATAAAAATATTGGAGGGAACGGGTACGTTTTCCGGTAAACAGCTCAATGCAGTCGAGCGTTATCTTAATAATATGAAGGATGCCGCCAAAGCACTCAAGTAACTGCGGATATTATCTTCTTTACAGGATGGCCATTATTCTATAAAAACCTGCGATATGTTATACTGTAACAATTCCAGAGTAAATATGTGATTAATAGTGATTCTATTAAAGGCCCCAACCGTCTCGTGCTCGATGTGCTTGCTGCAAGCGACAAGCCAATGGGAGCATATGAGATTCTGGCAGAACTCAGGGAAAAAGGCATTACTGGTCCTCCAACCGTTTATCGTGCGTTGGAACGGCTTAAAGCGCTTGGTCTTGCGCATCACATAGCCTCACTTAATTCCTACATTGCTTGTCATGATGATCATGGTCACGCGCATGATTTCGTGAGCTTCGCTATCTGTAAAAATTGCAAGAATGTAGAAGAAATTCAAGACAAGAGCATACGCAAAGCGTTGCAGAATGTGAGCAGTGCGCATCGTTTCAAAGTAGAAAGCGAAGTCATCGAACTGGTGGGAATCTGCCTCGATTGCGATGAATCGAAAGGCAAAAGCTAATGTATTACTGGAGCGCATATGCCCGCGTTGGCGCTGCTGCTTTGCTGATTGGCGTATTATGGCTGATTGCCTTTTGGGCGGCTTCGGGAAGTTACACCCAATGAGTGCTGCAATTAAACTCCATGATCTAACGGTTGCTTACAACCGCCGCCCTGCGGTACATCACATCAAAGGTGAGTTTGTCAGCGGCGTACTTGCAGCAATCACTGGCCCCAATGGTGCAGGCAAAAGCACATTACTCAAAGCCATCGCTGGAATATTACCGGTCTTTGAAGGTTCCATAGAATTTTGCGGCATTACCCGCAAAGACATTGCGTATTTACCGCAGGCAGCCGATTTACAGCGCGATTTTCCTATCAGTGTTTTACAAATGGTGGCATCAGGTTTCTGGCATGAGCGCAATGGTTTTCAGGGAATAACGCGTATTCAGAAAGAAAAAGCCATCAATGCATTACAAATAGTAGGGTTGCATGGTTTTGAGAGCCGTACGCTTGATAGTCTTTCTGCCGGGCAGTTTCAACGAGCATTATTTGCACGGGTTTGCGTGCAGGATGCAAAACTCATTCTGCTGGATGAGCCTTTTACCGCTGTGGATTCCACCACGACCGACGCATTGCTGAGTGTCATCAAACAATGGCACAAAGAAGGCCGTACCGTGATTTGTGTGCTGCATGATTTTGAGCAGATAAAAGCAAACTTTACTGATTGTTTATTGCTCGCGCGCGAATGTATTGCCTGGGGTAAATCTCACGAAGTGTTGCAACCTGAATATTTATTTAACGCGCGGTTTTTCCGTGAAGCGACTCCTCAGGATTTAGCAACGTGTGATTTGCATGATCACAGCGCGGAAACGACCCACGTATGACAATATATCAGGCAGTGATTCAACCTTTTGTCGATTACGGCTTCATGCGCCGGGCATTGGCCGCCTGCATTACCATGGCAGCAAGTGCCGCACCACTTGGGGTATTTCTGGTATTGCGTCGCATGGCACTGGTGGGCGACGCTGTTTCCCATGCGATTCTTCCGGGTGCTGCGCTTGCTTTTCTTTTTGCCGGCGTTGCGTTATGGCCAATGACAATCGGCGGACTTGTTGCCGGGTTGCTGATGGCACTTATCGCCGGAGTTATCACCCGCATCACCACGCTCAAAGAAGATGCAAGTTTTACTGCGGCCTATTTAACGTCACTTGCCATTGGTGTCATGATTATTTCGCTGAAGGGCAGCGCGATTGATTTACTCCATATATTATTTGGTAATGTTCTGGCGGTGGATAATGATTCACTGAAGCTTGTAAACAGCATAGCTACTTTCAGCTTGCTGACGCTTGCGATCATTTACCGTCCGCTGATAATGGAATGTTTTGATCCTGGTTTCTTAAAAGTCCAGCAGGGCAGGGGCGCGATGTACCATCAGTTATTTCTGGTACTCGTCATACTTAATCTCGTTGCCTCTTTTCAGGCGCTTGGCACTTTGATGGCGGTGGGTATTATGGTTTTGCCTGCCATCGCGACAAAATTCTGGACAAAGAATATCGATATAGCGATTGCTCTCAGTATAGTTTTTGGTATTCTTTCGGCGACTATTGGGCTTTTGCTTTCCTATCATTTCAGCCTTCCTTCGGGGCCCGCCATCGTGCTTACTGCAAGTGCATGGTATTTGTTTTCGGTATTCTTAGGTGTATCCGGTGGCGTGCTGGCACGCTTCTTTCCCCGCAAACATTTTCACTGAGTTTGAACGTGCGCAAAATAGTTCTGATACTCATGATATGTTGTACGGCTTTTGCTGCCCATGCGGATGGAAAACTTAAGGTGGTGGTGAGCTTCAGTATACTCGGCGATATGGTAGGCCAAGTCGCTGGTGATAATGTTGAGTTGAAAGTACTGGTTGGTCCAAACGGTGATGTGCATGAATATGATCCCACCCCGGCTGATGCCAAATCGCTTGCCAATGCCGATCTGGTTTTTATCAATGGGCTTGGCCTTGAGGGTTGGATGGAGCGGTTGATAAAGTCATCGGGTTATAAAGGACAGGTGATTGTCGTAACCAAAGGAATCACGCCGCTTAGTTCATTGGAACGTGGCAGCAAGGCTTTTGATCCACATGCCTGGCAAAATATAGAAAATGGAAAGATTTATGTTGGCAATATTACTGATGCGCTGGCACTTGCTGATAAAATTAATTCATCACAATATAAGAATAACTCAAAAGTTTATTTGAATAAGTTGGATAATTTGGACAAATGGGTGAGGGAAGAAATAAACACGGTGCCGCCCACAAAACGCAAAGTTATCAGTACTCATGATGCGTTTCAGTATTTTGCGCATGCTTACGGTGTGGAATTTATCGCGCCGCTTGGTGTGAGTACAGAAAGCGAAGCAACGGCTGCCGATATGGCAAAACTTATTGACCAGATTCGCCAGCAAAAAATTACTGCGGTATTTTTTGAGAATATGACCGACTCGCGGCTCATTAAACAATTGGAAGCTGATGCAGGTGCATTTGTGGGTGGTACGCTTTATTCTGATGCTTTATCGGCATCGGGCGGTGATGCGCCTGATTATATGAGTATGTTCAAGCATAACGTGCCGTTGCTGGTTGCGGCCATGATAAAAAATCCAAATCCAAATAATTAATTAAACAATTTCAGATATATACCTCATAATATCTTTAGATATTTGGCTATGATTTTAATTTATACTGACGCTGTTTTTTAGCTTATAAGCCAAGTACATATTGACTTATAATGGATTATAATCTTATAAGCTTAACCAATTGTTAACTATTGTTAAAGAAAGTCAGTGATGTTTGTACTCGTATTAAAATTTACACTGTTCGTAATCATAGGGCTGATCCTCGTCTACACCATCAGGCACTATACATTTACCCTGAACAGGTTATTTGGCAGACAAAGACATCCTTACATCAATATAGATACCGCCAGTTGGCCGAATGTTACGGTGCTGGTCGCTGCGCATAATGAAGAAGCAGTTATCGAAAATTCAATTGAAGCATTGCTTCGGGTCAATTACCCCAGCAATAAATTCAAAATAATGATAGCAAATGATCGCTCCACCGATCGCACTGCCGAAATCATTGACGATTTTGCTGCGCGCTATCCCGAGATTATAAAAGTATTACACCGTAAAGAAAATGATCATCCTGGAAAAGCTTCCGCGCTTAGGGATGCGACGCAATATATCGATAGTGAAATTATTATTATATTTGATGCGGATTACATTCCCGGCCTCGGCCTCATAAAGCAGCTTGCTGCGCCATTCTTTGATCCGGAAGTTGGGTTAGTGATGGGGCGCGTTGTTCCGGTTAATACCGGTTATAATCTGCTTACCCGTCTTTTAGATCTGGAACGTGCGGGCGGTTATCAGGTTGACCAGCAGGCACGTATGAATCTTGGCCTTGTTCCACAATATGGCGGCACAGTGGGTGGTGTTAGAAGAGCTGCGCTTGAAAGCGTTGGCGGCTGGCTGGAAGATACGCTTGCCGAAGATACGGATATTACGTATCGCACGATTCTAAAAGGTTGGAAGTCGGTCTATCAGAATCACTCCGAGTGCTACGAAGAAGCGCCGGAAACCTGGCCGGTGCGCATGAATCAGATTACGCGCTGGGCTAAAGGGCATAACCAGTCCATGTGCCGTTATACCTTCCAATGTTTTGCTACCAAGAAAGTGAGCCTTTCAGAAAAAATCGACAGTATATTGTTGCTTGGTGTGTATATGATGTCGCCTATCGTTATGTTAGGCTGGACGATTGCGATTCTCTTATTTTATATGGGTGAGAATAATCTGTTGGTGGGATCGTTGGCCTTATTTGCTATTACGGCATTTGGCACTATCGGCAATTTCGCAGCGTTTTTTGAAATCACCTCAGCAGTGCATTTAGACGGCGGTAAAAAACGCGTACTGCTTTTGCCTTTCAACCTCTTTAATTTTTTAATCAGCGCGGTAACCGTTTCTATTGCCACTATTGCACAGTTACTCAGTGGCGCTAACGGATGCCATCCAAGAACCTGGGTGAAAACCCCGCGGTTCAGAGATAATAACTTCGTAATAGAGCAGGAATGATTACATGATTTTATTATTCATCATTATAACATTGATTATATTTACTTTGCCGTTGCTGCCAGGATTTGCGGAACTCGCTGTGGCAAGTGATGCAAAGCCACTTCGGGTGATTCAGGAATACGACACCGATCCTAAATATTTTGCCACAGGATTCCGGTTATATCTTGAAAAGAATTTTGATAGTTTCTTTTCTACCCGCGACAAAGCAGGTGTAAAATTCCAGGAAGGTGAACTTGCAAATGGAACCAAGTTTCAGATAATTGGCAAACAGGGATTGCCAATATTTGAACAGAAAGAAATCAATAGCGCCGATACCAAAAAACTATTGCTTGGGGCTTTTGCACTGACTCTGCCCGATAACATGTTTTATGAAACAGAAATATATGGCTACGAAACCATTAAATCTGGGAATAATAACCGTCTGCGTGCATTGATGGCAGAGGGTGACATTGAAATCGGCAAAGGCTGCAATATTCTGCGTTGGGTGCATAGTAATGCTTCATTGAGCGTGAAAGAAGAGAGCCATTTATATGGACGTGCAACAGCAAATAATTCTATCACTATTGCCGAGAGTTGCAGTTTTGAAAGGCTCAATGCCCCGATTATACTTTTTGGGAATGTGGAGCCGGCGCGTGAATTGGAACACAAAAATACCGGTCTTACAACGATCACCGAAATTCCTAACGTAAAAGACAGATACGAAAGGCGCTGGCTGATTGATGGAGATATTCACATTAAGGCAAATAGTTTCTTTGATGGCGATCTTGTTGCTACGGGAAATGTAGTGATAGGTGCTGGCTCGCATATTAAAGGCAGCGTCAAAAGCAATCAGGATATGTATCTTTATACCGGTGTTACGATAGAGGGTTCTCTCTTTAGCGCGGGTGATATTCACATGGAAACGAATTGCCATGTTAATGGTCCAGTTGTCGCCGAAGATACGATTCTGATTGAAAGCGGAAGCAGGATTGGTTCTGAAGCAAACCCAACCACAGTCAGTGCGCTGTTTATAAAAGTGATGAGCGGAGTGGTTGCGCACGGTACGATATGGGCGGATGAAACTGCCGATGTTATAAGAAATTCCGCTACAGCCTATAAAAAGGTTGCTGCATGAGATTCGGCTTACTATCCATCATAACACTCATCTGCCTACCTTTTGGAGCTATTGCAGAGGATCTGGATATTTCCGGATATCAAGATAAGGATGGTGCAATAACCAATGGATATAAAGGTGATACAGTTGATCCGTATTTTGCCACTAAGGCTTTACTTACTGCACAGGATGCGGGATTAAAAATTCAGAAGCCTGCTAAAGCCTGGGTAAAATGGGCAATCCATGCACAGAGAAACGATGGATTGTTTGAGCGCTACAAACGCGATAATCAAGGTTACTGGCATATTTATGCGCCTGCTGATGCGGACGACGCTATCTCTGCTATGTGGGTGGAATTACTGTATCGCTTAGCACCTGACAGTGGCTTGCCAGAAGCATGGAAAAAGAGTGTCGATTCGGCAGAAGAACAATTGGCTGCTCTTTATGATGATGAGCTTGGAATATATCATATTTCAGAAAAACTCTCCGTTGGCTTGCTGATGGACAATGTAGAAGTGTATGCGGCTTTTAAGAGCATTGCCTTGCAACAGAAGCGTTTTGGTAATGAAAAAGAAGCAAAAGTTTATAATGAGAAGGCCGAAGATTTAGGAAATAATATTCTCAATGTATTTAAGCAAAAAAATAGCGATAAGTTTCTGATATCCACTCAGCCAAGAACGGAAGTTAAGTTTTATCCGGATAAGGTCGCTCAGATTTATCCTTTACTTTACCCCTTGCAAGATAATCTCGTTGAACAGAATGTGTACTGGAAATGGATTAAGTCTAACGGCAAGGAATGGATGACGCAGAGAATTGTTGACTATACCTGGGGGTTGGTTGCCATTGCTTCACTTAACATGGGTGATAACTATTCTGCGCTTTGCTGGCAGAGCCATGCAGAACCAATGCGTTATAGTGTACACTGGAATGTGCTCGAAGAGGTGACTTTGCAAGCGGTAAAATTGCACATGCATGTAACCGGTGACGACAAAAAAATACCATGCGTGGGAGGAGAATTATGAGTACACAAAAAATTCTCCTGTCTATGGGTACAAGGCCGGAAATAATCAAAATGCTGCCGGTATATTTTGAACTCAAGAGACGTAATGTGCAGCCTGTTTTACTTCATACCGGGCAGCATAGTGATATGGCGGATTCGCTCTATGATTTATTTGGCGTTACTCCCGATTACAGTATTGATTTGGATCGCACGCAGTCCACCACTGCTAACGGAAATGAAAAAGCCTCTGACCTGGCGGTGCTCAGTAGTCTTTTGCTACACAAGATTTCAGCAGTTACGATGGAAGTGAATCCTTCTATGGTGCTGGTACATGGTGACACGAGCAGTGCACTTATGGGGGCGATGGCTGCATTTTATCAGAAAATACCGGTAGCGCATGTTGAAGCGGGCTTGCGATCGCATAACGCATATGATCCATTTCCGGAAGAAAAGAACCGCGTGCTGATTGCGCAGTTGGCCAAATGGCATTTTGCACCGAGTGCACGTGCCAAGCAGAATTTGCTGAGTGAGGGTGTTGCTGAGTCTGATATTTATATGGTGGGCAATACTATTGTCGAAGCCGCCAGAATGGGCGCAAAGAAATTATTAGAGCATAAAAATAAAATTCAGGGCACAGAATCTGATTTGGTTGATCAATTAAGTTCAAGAACTGAGTCACATAAAATAGTAATGGTAACGGTACACCGTCGCGAGAATCAGGAACGAAACAACATACAATCGATTGCTCAGGCCATCGTTGAATTACTCAAGAAACATGATGATATGATCGTAGTTTGGGCTGTTCATCCCAATCCTAAAGTAAAAGAGGTGGTACATAAATCATTTGCCAATCTGCAAGCAGATATCTCCAGTCGCCTCCATTTAACTGAGCCTCTGAGTTACCCGGTTTTACTCTGGGTGCTCAAGAATTCCTGGATGGCGCTGACTGATTCTGGCGGAATACAGGAAGAAGCTGTGGCACTTAATACCCCGGTGCTTGTGCTGCGCGATACTACCGAGCGTCAGGAAATTATAGAAGTAGGGGCGGGCAAGTTAATCGGAACTGAAAAGAATAATATAATAGCTGAGGTGAATAGCCTTCGCACAAATGTTGATATGTATAATGCTATGTGTAACGCGGAAAATCCATTTGGTGACGGAACGACTGCAGATAGTATTTGCAATATTTTACTTAAAAAAAAACTTAAAGAGGTAACGTATGCAAATGCTGCATAAATTTATAATTTCATCTATCCTGATTTTGCTAATGTCGGTTGGCACTGCAAAGGCTATTCCGCTTGATTCTTCGGAAATTGAAGTGGATATGTCTACCATTTCTGCATCGGATGGTGGTAATGCATCATCTCCACAGCCGGCTCCGGTAAATATGGCGGCTGTAACTGAGCCAACTGAAACTGAAATTGCCGTGCCGCAACCTACACCTGCACCTATTGCGCCGGCCAAAGTAAACATTGTGCAGCCCGCCGTTACTACTCCTTATAATACTGCCTCTCCAGAGCTGTCTGCTACGGTTCCAAGTACACCTAATGTGACTAGTATAGCGCAACCTTCTGCGCCGGCAATGCCGGTTGCAGGACCTCCGGGCGCACCGGGAACACCGGGACCAGCAGCGCCATTTAAGCAATCAGGCTATGTAGAAGCTGGTGGTGATTTTTCTGCGGTTACCCATGATTACGGTAACTGGTATGGAGAATATGTAAAAGGCGAAATTCAGACTGATCCCAATAATCGCTGGAATGCTGAACTTCTGAATCTGACAGCTTTCAGGCAGACCGGAGTATATGGCGCCATTGGCAATACTCATGATTTTAATGAAGACTGGTTCAGTAATATCAATATTGGTGGCTCAGAAGGTGGCTTATACTTGCCGCGCTATCGTGTAGATGCATTCTTAAACCGTAAATGGTTAGAAGATCGTCAACTGATCACGACCATCGGATTCGGAGATTATAAAGCGATGGACGTGCATAACGACCAAAGCATTTTCTTTGGCGCCACATATTATTTCCCGGAATTATGGGTTGTGCAGGGCGGTATCCGATTTAATAATAGCCATCCGGGTGGTGTAAATTCTAATTCACAATTTGTTGCAGTGACCGAGGGTGAACAGAAGAAGCATTTAGTTACTTTGCGCTATGGATGGGGTGAAGAAGCCTATCAGATTATTGGTCCCGGTCAGGCCCTCAGCGATTTTAACAGTCAGACTATTTCGCTCGAATGGCGTCAGTGGCTTAATGACGACTGGGGATTTGATGCGCGTGGTGAGCAATATCACAATCCGAATTATGACCGCACCGGCATTAATTTAGGCATATTTAAGGATTTTTAATATGATGAAGACTCAAAAAAAATTAGCGGCTAAAATTCAGCAAAGCAGAAAAACCAGCGCGCAAGGCACGCTCATCAGAATGCATCGCTCCATGCGAAGTATTGATTTTACTCCTTCGATTATCTTAAGTATTATGCTGCTGCCTTTGCTCTTTGATTTCATACTATACGCAAATCTGAGCTCAATTACATTATTCTGGGCTAATATAATGAATTTCTGGATTTCACGCATAAATCCGCACGGGCATTTGTCGTATATGGATATATCTCTGCTCGGACAAACACTTTTTATACCGGTGCCGGAAGTGCCGCTTGCGGCACCTTCTCATAGTGCTGTTTGGATCAATCTGATAGCCTGTATACTCATTATGGTTATAACGGATTTTCTTCCTAAGAAATATTTACCGGCCATTTATTTGCTGCGCGCGGCATTGGTGATTCAGTTCTCTGCCTCCATTTATTTTTTCATCCACCCTGATAAAGTACCTTACGACATGTCTAATTATCTCTATGGTGTTATGGCACTTGGGTTTTATCTTTTATTTCTGATATCTCCATTACTTGCGCTGATATATTATATTTTTGATTTTGCATTTTTTAATAAACTGGTCACTACTCTGATGATAATTATGTATTTTATCATCGCGCTGCCGTTCCAGTTTTTGCTGCATAGTCTGATAATAGGAATCAGCCCGTTATTTATGCCCGTGATGTATTTGCTTTTCGGATTATTACTGGATGTATTGATGTTCGTAGCCTTATATTCATGGGCTATGACGTTTAAAACCAATGAAGATATTGCCGCTCAAGCAGTAAAATAAACTTGCTAGGAATGTGCTTTAAGTAGATCCAGCATGTCACTTGCATGCTCTTCTTCTTTGCTGAGAATAGATTCCATCAGTATTCTTGTTACCGGGTCTTTGTCGGCAAAGAAGCGAATCAATTCACGATAATGCTCGCAGGCAATCCTTTCGGCAATAAGGTTTTCTTTTATCATATCTACAAGCTTTTCAGCTTCCACATATTGTGATGCGGATCTTGATGCCAGTCCTTCAGGGTTTAAATTAGGAGTGCCGCCTAATTGATTGATGCGTTCAGCCACTAAATTCATATGCTCCTGCTCTTCACGTGCATGCTCTTCAAACTCTTTCTTAACGCTTTCACTGGCTATGCCAGTGGCGGCAATAGCATTCATAGTGTAGCGCAAGACACATACGAGCTCTGTTGCAAGAACGTTCTGGAGAATTGCGATAGCTTGCTTGACATCGCCTTGGTAAGAAAGCGTAATGGCGCCATCGTCGATGTTTTTACGTGCCTGAGCGCGCAATTCTCTTACGTCTGTCAAAAATGGCTGATCTGTTTTTATAATCTGTGCGGACTTCATATTATATCCCTACAATCATTGATTTAATGACGACGCCAGTAGCCACCGCCACCACCTACATTTACGCCCAGGGAAACTGGCGCTGCGTAATATGCTGGGGCGGGGTAAGCGTAATAGCCAGGATAAGGAGCAGGTGCAACATACGCTGGTTGGGCGGGGGCCACATAACACCCAGAGAGACTGCTCAGCACTATCAGTGCACTCGCAATTTTTATAATTTTCATGACAATCTCCTTGTTATTTATTTATATTCGTCCCATTAGCATGAGTATTAGTAATATGATAAGAACTAAGCCCAAACCACCACTTGGATAATAACCCCAGTTTTGGCTATGTGGCCAAGTCGGAAGGACGCCAATTAGCATTAAAATCAAAATAACGAGTAAAATAGTTGACATAAAAATCTTTCAAAATGGCGTTATTGTGCTGCTAATAAAATATTAGTAGCCGTTTGGTTCGTGAATAATAGTCGTCGTCGGTGTTTGGCTTTGGTTAGGGCAAGTAGGGCAATGGCAGCTTGCAGAACAAGCAGAAAGTATCGCCAGAGTAACTGAGAACAAAGCTATTTTGCTGATAGTTGCTATAGTAAATTTTTTCATTTTAAGCTCCTTAAGATGGTTTGATATTAGTCTCACAGGTAGATTGAATAACATCGGATAAAAAGACTATGCTTTAAGGTTACGGAATTATAAGGATGTGATATTATTTCCAAGAATCTCATTCTGACGCATTTATGATTTCTTTATGAGCAATGTCTGGAATATTATGGAAGCTTTACTGTTTTGTGCTTAGTATAGCTCTCAAGCCTAAGTATCAGGAGGTGTTATGCGTAAAGTTGCATATTATGAACAAGATAAAAATACCGGTAATACTGAAACACTGGTTGCCGTTGATGAGATAATCGAAAAGAAATTTGGCAATTTGCAACGTGCCTATAATGAAGGGTTTGCTGCCAGCGATGGTGTGCGCGGTGCCACAGCTGAGACGAACGGTCGTGTTTTATATCCCGAGAAATGGGATAATATAAAGAGTGATGCAAAACCCAATAATATTGAAGATGAAAATCCGGGATTAGCCGACAATTAATCAACATAGGAGAAAGTTATGAGTGAGAAAATTTATACTGCTCGTGTGAAAGCAGTAAAGGGTCGCAATGGTCATGTAGAAAGTGATGATGGGGTTTTAAAGTTGGATTTGGCGAGCCCCGGCGCAGCTTCAAAAGCTGGTGCAACGAATCCTGAGCAACTATTTGCATGTGGTTATGCTGCTTGTTTTGGTAGCGCCGTGGAAGTTAAGGCAAAAGCCGAGAAAGTCGCTGCGGATAATGTTACCGTTGACGCGGAAGTGACGCTCAATAAAGATGATAGCGGTTTTTTTCTGAATGTATTGCTGAGTGTTACCTTGCCGGGAGTTGCGGGTGACGTTGCCGAAAAGATTGTTCAGGAAGCACACAAGATTTGCCCTTATTCTAAGGCTACCCGTGGCAATATCAAAGTTGATATTAAGGTAAATGATCAGAATCTGAAAATAGCTGCCTGATATTATAAAATTATAACCCAATGAAAAACCCACCCCGGATAAGTAGGTGGGTTTTTTGTTTGACGATAATTGCAGTTATTTATTCATTGAATCATCAGCGTCTTCATTTAACTCTTTTTGGTGATGGGTGAGGATTTTCTTGTCCACACTCTTTTCAGCCTTTTTCTCACCGATTGCTGTCTGGTCAGCGCCTATTTTAACGCTGTCGACAGCTTGCTTGCCATAATTGCCATTTGCTTTATCGGCAGCTTTAGCATCACGATTTTTCTGCAAAGTTGCTTGATCTTTAGAGAGTGCACTGTTGTCTTTATTGACAGCGTTCGCGTCGGATTCGACATTTTGTGCATCGTCTTTGACATCCGTCTGCGCAAATACTGGGGCCGCAAGGGCAAATGCACTAAGAAGCGCCACAGTGGTAATAAGTTTTTTCATAATAACTCCTGTAAGGATTAAAAAATAGTTTTGTTAGTTGCAGGTGCAATGTGCACCAGAAAAAACAAATTTTCTGTATGGGAGAAAGTGCGTTTGTATAAATAACAGATAAGTACTTGAACTAGGAATATTATTTAAGATATGAGGAATTGCGACAATAAAAAAGCCCGGTAAGTAATACCGGGCTTTTTAAGTAATATAAATTTACCACCCAAAATGCACGTGAGCCGATCCGCCTTTTCTAATGGCAATCTTCTGACTCTTGGTCTGACCGTCATTAGTGGATTCCACTGTATAATTTCCGGCGGGAATATTAGCATAGAATAATGGTCCCGAAGTGGTATTTAGCAACTCTTCACCTTGCTTATTGCGTATGACTATAGTGGTGTCGCTAACGAATTCGCCGGTCTTCATTGCACTCATGATATGCAGATTATAATTATTCTTTTCTGATTCTATTGCGCTGCGCTCATCATCGCCTATTCCGCCGGTTACATAAGTTACGTCGCCTACTTGCACCGGTTGCAATCCCACGGCCTGAAGGTGATCGTCGGCATATACAGCAGTGCCAGCAAACAATGTAGTTACTATTGCAGTAAATAGTAACGATCTCATAATCTTTATCTCACTCATAACAAAGCTCCCTTAAGTTGAATAGTGACTAGTAGACAATAATACAAATTAAAAACCGCTATGGAACAACTATTTTTTAATAAAAATCCTATAAATACAATAATTTATTTATTATTTATGTGGAATAATGTTTTGCAGATAGTTTCCTTACAAGAATACCGTGAAAGTGAAATGGCGTCGAATATTTTTAATACGAAATTATTTAAGGAGATTTTGCTATGTATACTACAAAAGAAAACACCCCCAATGCCGCCAATGATATTAAAGGCTCAGCAAACAACATCAAAAATGAAGCCCGTGACACTCTGTATGATGTAAAAGAAGATTTGCATGATGTAGCGGCCCGCACAGGTCGTCGTGTGCGTGGATTAGTGGATTCTGCATCCGGTGAGATTACTCACGCCTCGGAAGTGGTGGGCACACAGATTCGCAGTAACCCCGTCCAATCCAGTCTTATAGCTCTTGGTGTTGGTTTTATAATAGGCACTTTGTTTCGTAAATTGTAAGAGAATTTCTGTGGCTCTGTAAGAATATCTTTTAATTACAGTAGGCCACAGCATTCCTCATCTTTATGGGCTATTTATATTTTTTGTAAATCTACTTATAGTTTCTTTGCAAGAAGGCGCTATGGTTTATACTGTCTGCGATCAAACTTCCAAACAGCCAGTAATGTATGCCTCAATCGTCCTATATATTAAAAAAGATACTGTATATTGAAGATGATAATGAGCTAGCGCTCCTTCTGCAGAAGCGCGTGGAGAAATCTGGCTTTGCGGTGGATATTGCCGAAAGTGGTAAGGCGGGAATAGCAAAGCTTAAAAAGCATTCCTATGATCTTGTTCTGCTTAATTACAGCTTGTCTGACATGAATGGAATGGAAGTAATGAAACGGCTAGCTCCCGTTTCTGACTGTCCGCCAATTATTTTGCTTACCTCAAGCGGTGATGAACGGGTTGCGCTACTTGCTCTGGAAAATGGTGCTGCGGATTATGCGCTGAAAGATGAAGGCCAATTTTATCTGGAAATCCTGCCTGCTATAATGCAGGAGGCAATCACCAGAGATCGGTTGGCGAAAGAAAATGAAAGACAGAGGCAGGAACTTATTATCGCTAAAGAGAAAGCGGAAATAGCCAACCAGGCAAAAACCGATTTCCTAGCCACTATGAGCCATGAAATCAGAACGCCAATGAATGCGGTTATTGGCCTTTCGCGGTTACTGGCACAAACCGATCTTGACCCCAAGCAGCGTGAAATGGTCGACACACTTTTTTCCAGTGCGGATCTTCTGCTTAGATTAATTAATGATCTGCTTGATTTAAGTCGTATCGAGTCAGGTCAGGTATATTTTGAAGAGCACCCGTTTATTATGACGGATATTTTGAAAGATTTGCAAAATATGTTTTCTGCGGAGATTGGTGCAAAATCATTATCTTTCTTGTTGGAAGATTCTACCAACAACCAATTATTCATAGGCGATAAAACACGTATCCAGCAGATATTGACTAATCTTATAAGCAATGCGCTTAAATTTACTGCTAAAGGCGGTATTACGGTTTCTGCAACATCGGATATTCTGAGTAAGGATTTAGCACAAATACGCATTACTGTTTCCGATACCGGTATTGGTATATCACCCGATAAGCTTGATTTGATATTTGATAAATTTGTCCAAGCGGATCAAACGATAACCCGTCGTTTTGGTGGATCAGGGCTCGGTCTTGCCATATGTAGATCGCTTGCGCAAATGATGAATGGGGATATTTCTGTAGAAAGCGGTGTAAATAAAGGATCTGTATTTACATTACAGATACCAATGAAAATAGGGTTATCTGATGAATCATTGCATGGTCCAAAGAATAGCGTCAATGACATAGAAGCAGATACAAAAGGAACGATTCTGTTAGTTGAAGATTATGCACCTAATGTACTCGTAGCATCTATGATGCTTGAAAATTTGGGTTTCTTAGTCGAGGATGTATCATCCGGTGAAGCTGCCCTGGAATTGATACAAACCAGAAATCGTCCATATGCGGCTATCTTAATGGACGTGCAGATGTATGACATGGATGGTTTAGAAACAACTCGCCGTATACGTTTGCTGGAAAATGATAAAAAATTCAGACAGCCAATTCTGGGAGTTACTGCCCATGCACTTGCCGGGGACAGTGAACGTTGTTTAGAGGCAGGCATGGATGATTATATGAGCAAGCCAATTCATCCTGAAATATTGGCGCAAAAACTTAAGAAACTTACCAGCTTTATGAAGTCGTCCTAACTGAGGGTTTTATTGGGTTTTTTATATCTTATTTATATTTAAATGAGATTCTACGACAACATTCTTACATAAAAAGTGATTTACTTATTTAATAAAATAATGAGGAGAATCGCTATGCAGACTCAAACATATGATACCACTCATGATAATGATAATGCAGATAATGCAGTTGATATTGTCTTAAATTCCAATGCTTCTTTGGAAGAAGTTGAGGCGCTGACCAATGAGTTAAAGCGTCTGTTAGTTCGCCACGAAACATTATTAGAGCAAGAGGGTATAAAACATCAAATTGAAGTATTAGAACGGTGGATGGAGTCATATCGTCGCGGGTTAGCTGCGGCTTACAAGCTATCACAGAACGGAATAACTTGGCTCAATGACTTGCGAGAAAGGCTTAAGCTTGCTGCTGACGAATTACAAAGGCTAGAAGGTGAGGGCGGTAATCCCGCGACGGCGGAACAAATTGCAAAAGCAGAAGAGCTTATTAAAGCTATCCACCGCATTGATGAAGTTGCACCCAGTGTTGAACATATTTTCTGTCATGAAAACACAGAAGAGAAAAAAGCCAGTTAGGAAAATATATGACGAAACCAACTATAGGAAATGGATTGATTATATTAGCAGTTACCGTGCTTGTGGTAATTATTGGATATGCCATCCTAACGATGCCTGATGATAGAAATGGTATGCAAAAATTGGGAGATGCGATTCATGAGCTGCCCAATGGTCCCGATAAGGCTGCACGTCAGTTAGAGGACAGGACGCCCGGACAGAAAATTGGTGATGCTGTTAAAGATACGGGTGATGATATAAAGCATAATACCGCAGAATAATTATTCATTCTCTTTGGTGCTTTTGTGGTATAATTTGTCGTGGCTAAATCTTTTTGGGACAAAAATAAAATGAAATCAAAAGAACTAAATACTGGTATGACCAATGTAACTTCTTTTGATAAAGAAAAAGAAAAAATGCAGCGCCAGATGTTTTCTTCATTGTCACATGATTTGAAAACGCCGCTTGCTTCCATGATTGGATCTCTGGAAATCTACGAAAGAATGAAAGACAAGCTGACCCTCGATAAGAAGGAACTGCTTATTGCCACGGCATTGCAGGAAGCTTACCGCCTGGATAATTTTGTCACCAATATTCTTGATATGGCGAAGTTAGAAAGTGGCATGGTCAAAATCAGATCAGAATCGTTTGATGTTGGAATACTACTCAGAGATTGCCTCACTAATTTAGATAATCGTTTGCGGGGCAGTGATGTAACGATAGAACCATTATCCGGTGATATGAAAATAAAAAGTGATGCGTCGCTTGTGTGCCGTGCACTTTCTTTGCTAATTGATAATGCGGTGAAATACGGCGGAAATCCTTCTACTATACGCATTACGTATGGCAAAGATGTATCGGGAAAATTTCAGATATGTGTGTATGACAATGGCAGAGGGATTGCAGAAGCAAATATGGAAAATATATTTTCAAAATATACGCGCTTTGTAAAAAGCGACCAGCAATCCGCAGGCACAGGGCTTGGCCTTGCTATTTGCCGTGAAATAATGCGTTTGTTAGGCGGTATGGCTACGGTGACGAATGATTCAAACGGCGGTGCAAAGTTCACCCTTTTGTTTCCCGAACAGAGTTATACATAAAAAAAAGGGGATCTTTCGATCCCCCAAATGACATCCAAAGTGGGAGTTTGAGATGGATGTTTATACAGCAGGTGGATTAGTATGGTGGTCGTGCGCAGTAACTAAGCCGTAAACCAAGCTTGCCACGAACAGCACGACAAATACCACAGAAATGAATTTTGCGATTTCCGCAAAAGTTCCCGCTAATCCGCCAAACCCAAAAAGTGCAGCCAAAATAGCAAGTGCAAAAAACGTAATAATCCAATTAATCATAGCTTCTCTCTTCAAATTTCAATTGATGAGCAGATGGTATTCAAACGGCCATAAAATTACGATCCCGAGAGGGGAACATAAAAATAAAAATTATATAAATAATCTTTTAGTGAGAAAAATTGCCTTTGTTATTACGCAATTTTTGCTTTGGCTACAGGTTCTTCCTGATGGATTACTTCCATCCGGTAACCTACACCTGGTTCTGTAACGATCAGCTTTGGCACAGGGGTACCATTTTCCAGTTTTTCACGCAACTGCCCGACATAAACGCGCAGATATTGTAAATCATCATGATGCGCTGGTCCCCAGACTTCTTTGAGTATTTGCTTATGGGTAAGCATTTTACCACGATTGATAATAAAATAGCGTAGGAGTTCATATTCTTTTGGTGTCAGTGTAATCTTTTCACCCTGGAGATAGACTTCATGGCGCACAAGATCCATGCGTATATAGCCATTGACGATTTCGGGCTCGCCTGCTTCTTTGATTGCAGCTTTGCGCAAATTAGCATGAATGCGCGCAATCAGAACATCTGCATTAAACGGTTTAATGATGTAATCGTCAGCACCCATATTGAGCGCTGCCACTATTTCTTCATCGTCTGAACGCACAGTGAGTACAATAATTGGGGCTTGTGACCACTCGCGTATAGCAGTTATTACGTCTTTGCCGTCCATATCAGGCAGGCCGAGATCGAGCAGGATAAGATCCGGTTTAATGGATGCGCACATGCGCACTGCCTGTTTTCCGGTTTCGCTTTCTTCGATCTTCAGATCGGAAGCTTCAAGATATATATTTAACATTTTACGGATTTGGGGTTCGTCATCCACAATAAGAATGGTATTTTTTTTCTCGTGCATTTTATGTTCCTGACCTAAAAAGTCCGTTAATTTAATGTGGGAGCATATTATATAGCCACTCCGAGCCTATGTATAGCCTTAACAAGCGGGGTATAAAGAAACCCTCATGAGCTGCTGCCATAAATATAAAGAATTCATAAGTTAAGCTTATGAATTTATTCATCAGAATTGCAATTAAATGCTATTAATTTTACGCCTTTTCAGGCGGGAAAATGACGTTTGGGGACTGATTGGGGATTTCTATGGGAATATGTTCGGGTGCAGAAGAGGGCGATTTATCCGGTACTACTTCAGGATTCGGATTAGAGATTTTTATTGGGCCTGTCATCCTGATTTGTATAATGGTCATTTTGAGTTTTTTGGTGCTTTTGCTGTTGAGAGTTCATATCAATATCCTGCTTTCTTAAACGATATTACAAAGCAGATTTTAAAAATATTTTTATTAGAAAGATATGCAGCCCATAATGGGTTTCCATAATTTACTTATAAAAAATATTTATGATTTAAGCGCCACACAATATTTTTATATTTCACTCCCTATAATCCAAATGTGGTTGTCGTTTAAATGCGATAACGCTTATTTATTATTTTATTAGGAAAGAGATTTTATGCGCGGTGTACTGCTATGGCTAATTGGTATTCCTATACCTGTTATTATATTACTTTACATTTTTCATGTTATTTAACCTCAATAATTTTAAGGAGTCTATTTTATGTTTTATTCAAAGAATAAGAAAAATCTTAAAGATACAGATTGCGAAACCGCACATCATGATTGCAATCTGTATGAAGCGGCGCGCGATAGTACTGTGCATCTGAAAAATGATATCCATAATCATCCTATACGTTCAACTCTGATTGCTTTAGCGGCAGGGTATGTATTGGGTGCAATATTTCGCCTTTAACGTGATTTTTATAAATTTGGCTTCATTGTCGTCTACAAATTAGATGTTGTTTCCTCAATACTCCAGCTGAACCCAAGATGATTTGGGTTTGTTTTGAAGTTAACAATTTTGAAAGGAATAATGTTATGTCTAATCAGGATCAATATAAAGGTGGTCAGTCTGGAAGCAGCCAGACTGGTAGCAATCAGAACCGCAGCAATGCTGAACAGGGCCAGAAGAATGCTGATCAGCAGAAAAACCAAGCAGGAAGTTCATCTTCTTCCTCAGGTCAGTCAGGTTTCAAAAAAACTGGTAGCGAAAATCGTTAATCAGTAATTTTGAAATGAATAATTTACAACCAATAGCAACCCTTAAAGGGTTGCTATTGGTTTATTTTTAACCATACAGAGGGAATTCCAATGCTAAATTATGTAATCACTTTTTTTCTGTTAGCAGTACTTGCAAGCTTTTTAGGTTTTGGCGGCCTTGCCGGCACCTTCTCGCAAATTGCGCAAATCATTGCTGTGATTTTCATCGTGTTATTTATCATAAGCCTGATCCGCCATTATGCAGCAGGCGGTAAAGGTAATTTACCACCCCTCTAACTGGCTTTATGAAATAACTCCTGTTTTATATATTTCATTTCTTCCATTGAAATTCTCAGTTCTTGGGCCATTTCGGGAGAAATGACATGATGTGCTTCTGTGAATACTTTGTTTTCCTCATTAGCGATATGTGCAAGTAACATGTGTCTGAACTGTGAGAATTTCTTTCTCCATTCATGAGGGGTAAGGGCTGCATTTGACAACGCCGACATTGCAGCATTTATCTCTTCGTGTTCGTTGTATAAAAGTTTGGCCGTTTCTTTCGTGGCGGGGTAAGCATTTAATGCAATATATAAAGTGCCGTCTTCAGCTTCATTATGTGCAATCACGGCTTCCCGGAGTTTCATAAAGGAAGCAATTTTATATTCATGATTGCGCGGATTTATCAAACAAATCTGTTCAAGTAAATCTTGTATATAGCCATGATCTTCGGAAATTAAGGTAAAAATATCCATAGTTTTCCACCTTTAAATGCACGTGGATTTTAGTCCTTTGCAGGATCATTATCCTCTTTATCCATGCTTGGGTCCGAGTTGGTTCCACTGGTTGCAGGTTCGCCAGATGGTAAATTATGAGTGGATCTTCCGAAAACGTGATCCGGTTCATTTGGCGGAGCGCTCAATTGATTGCTTTTTGGGTAAGAGGAATCGTTTGAAATATCCAGATCAGGTTTCTGCTCCTCGCTGTATGCTGCGTTACTCAGCAATAAAATCATAACAGAAGCCATGATTAGTTTTTTCATAAGATTCCCTTCGTGTTATGTATCGTCATGCAATTTCTTCTTATGTTCAAAATTCAGTGTTTGTTGAGTATACCCATTAATAATAGGCTCTTCCTCGGGATTATTAGCAGAATACGCTATATTTAGACTGTTATTCTGAGCATATATCTGGTTTAGAAGCGCCTGATTTGGGTCAGTATATCCTAATGAATTTTGCAATGCAAGAGCAGGAGATATCCCTGCGGCATTGAGCTCGGCTAAGACTGTGGTAAACAAATTCTGTGTCACAGCAAGCCCATTGAATTGGCTGAGAATAGTATTCAGTTCCTGTTGCTGCTCTTGAGCGGTAAGAAGTACTCCGGTATTATTAAAATTATTTGCAGTTACCAGTATTCCATTTAAGGCATCCAGCAAGGTCTGGCCAGGCTGCATGTTAGACAAGGCTTGTTCTATAAGAAGTTGTTCGGGAGAAAGCCCGGCATTTTGTAATTCAGTTTCTATTTGGACAAACACGGATTCAGAAAACGGCACCCCCTCAAATTGCTGAAATATATTGTTCACCTGAGTTTGCTGAGCCGCAGTTAATGGCAGTGTATCCGTAATATCCACATTATTAGTTGGATTTCCGCTAATAGCATCAAGAATATTTTGCGCATCTGGACTTAAATCCACTATATCAAGCAGTGATGTATCCCCTTGCGTTGTTGCCGCAGTGACATCCGGGCTAAGCCCCGTATCCGAAGCGCTGGTGATGCTGTCGGCCAGAAGCAAAGCAAAATTGGCATTATTCACTGCCGCCGCATTATCATTCGCAGCACTGACATTATTGGCGGGTGTAAAAATTACAGAATTTGAAATGGGACTTATTGCACTAACACTCATAAAAACCTCACACTTTAACGAGTCTGGTATAATTATAATAATTATACCATAAGGATGCGAGAAGCAGTCGGTATCAAATTGTAAGGTTATAATAAATATTGCATTTTAAGACGAATTCCGGTCATATTAACGTATTGAAATAGATATATTCTGTGAATGATATGCTAAGCTCGTATAAATATATTATAGCACTTGCTTTATTGTTCCTCGCATTAGCAGGGGGAGGGTATTATTTTTATATATATCCTCCGGAAGTGCTAAAACGTCAGACCCAAAAATCACTGGATGAGTTTGCTCAGGTCATTGCAACCAAAGATCGTGCAAAAATCAGTGACTATTTAAAGAATCTACTCACGGAGCAAAGTAAAATAAAACTGGAAGTGACTTTTTATGCCATGATGCAAAAAAATTCCCCGGTTATTTCCCAAGATTTTGAAAAAAGTTCGTTCATATCATTTATTGATAATACATTATATTCTCTCAATGATTATTATTTTAATGCCAGCCTTGAGGAATTTAATCTGAACATAGATAGAAAATCTGCAGATATCACATTCAGTGCAACTGCCTGGGGGGATGGCATATCCTATTTTGGTGGAACATCGGTTAATAGCCGCACTAGCGCGGATAGTCATTGTCAGGCACATGTTGTTTTTAATAATAAACAAACCACCTTAGATATGCTCGATTGTAAAGTAGAGCTGGTTTCTGTGCCAAAATCCGGTGAAGAAGATAAATTGCGCAACAATCCTGAAGCACTGAAAGAATTGATGCGATAGACATATGGTTGAAAGCTCTGCACTAAAGCTCAATATTCAGATTGCAGAAGGAAAGCTTGAGGAGGCATGGAACTCGGTAAGTGCGTTGCTTGAAGAGCAGCCAGAAAATCCTGTAGCGTGGCACCTAAAGGGTAAAATTTTTTCAAAACAGGGTGATAAAATAAATGCCATCGCTTGCTATAATCAGGCACTCAAATACAAGCCAGATTTTGCTGAAGCTTGTGCCGATCTCGCGCGCACACTTGAAGAAACTGGCCAGCTTTTACTGGCCGTAAAATTTTATGAATATCTTCTGAAAATCGAGCAGAGTTATGCTCCTGTAAAAATTAATCCTGTAAGTCCTTCAGACGCAAAAAAAGCAAAAGAATGGTTTCATAAAGGTGAGGATTTGCAGAAAAAGAACGATCCAAACGGTGCTGCCTCTGCATTTCGCAAAGCTCTTACACTTCAGCCGGATCTGCCGGAGGCACTTACCAATCTTGGTATAGCTCAATATTATATGCAGCAGCTTGCAGAGGCAGAAGAGACATTGCTTCATTGCCTACAAGTAAAACCATGGCATGCGGATGCGCTTAACACGCTTGGCACCATTTATAAGGATACTGGGCGTAACGCGAAAGCGATTGCTGTTTACCGTCAAGTGTTGGCTCATGCACCGGATTATCTGCCTGCCGCAATCAATCTTGGAAACCTATGCTATGCATTACATCTTTATGATGAAACCATAAAAGCGCATGAACAGGTGCTTGCTATGGATCCGGCTAATATCGATGTGCTTTGCAATTTATGGCATCTATTATGCCAGAATTGTGATTGGCCCAAATCCGAAGCTGCAAAAGTAGCCATTCTGGAATTTATAGAAAAGGGGAAAAAACGCGTTAAACCTTTTACTGCGATTACCATGTTTCCTTTGGCGACGTTGCAATTTAGGAATGCCAGGAAATTTGCAAAGGAAATATATCCCGAAGGGAAGGCATATAACCCGGATTTTATTTTGCCAGCATCAAAACGCAACGATGAAAGATTGCATATAGGCTATGTTTCCAGCGATTTTCACGAGCATGCTACTACACATCTTATCAGCGAATTATTTGAACTACATGATAGAAATAAATTCAAAATCTTTGCCTATTCTACTGGTAAGGAGGATACGAGCAAAGCCCGTGCCCGTATCATGCGGGCGGTGGATGGGTTTCGTGATGTGCGCGCTATAAGTGATAAAGAAGCTTGCGCTCTCATTGCGGAGGATGGGGTTGATATATTAGTAGATATTAAAGGCTACACGAAAGACAACCGATTCAGCCTTATGGCGCCACGCGCAGCTCCTATACAAATGCACTATCTCGGATTCCCCGGCACAACCGGCGCACCCTTTATAGACTATTTTATCAGTGACCACATTGTCTCGCCAAAAGGCGCAGATGCTGTATTTTCCGAGTGCCTTATACGCTTTCCCTATTCCTACCAAATGAATGATTCTTTACGTCCTTTGCCCGAGAAAATTTTATCACGCAGCGCATATGGATTGCCGGAAGAGGGGTTTGTATTTTGCGATTTTAATACTGCTTATAAAATAACTCCTGAAATGTTTGCTGTATGGATGAAATTATTATTAGCGATAGAAGGCAGCGTGCTCTGGCTTTCGGAATCTACTTCTGAGGCTACAAAAAACCTGCAACGCGAAGCACAAAGAAATGGTGTTGATCCGAGCCGCATTATTATGGCACCGTTTGCTGCGCAAGCACAACATCTTCCACGCTATGCTCATGCCGATCTGGTGATTGATACTGCGCATGTTTGCGGCCATACCACCGCAAGTGATGCGTTATGGTGTGGCGTTCCAGTGGTTACAATGGCAGGAGAATCGTTCATAAGTCGCGTGGCGGCAAGTTTGCTGCATGCGGTGAATTTGCCCGAATTGATTACAGAAAATCTGGCTGATTATGAAAAGCTTGCAGTTGAACTTGCGACTAACCCACAGAAACTTGTTCGCATGAAAAGGCATCTCGCGGAAGGGCGTAAAAGTTTTCCGCTTTTTAACACTATGGCGACCACGCGCGCGCTTGAAGCTGCTTATCAACAAGCTGCAAAATTGCACCAAGAAAAAACAACTCCGCGTCCGTTTAATATCTTGCCCGATTTAGAAATTGCAGAATAATACTATAATACATAAAATATCAGGAGACTTGAGATATGCTTATTTTGCCAACCATGGGACGCCCACACAATCTTAAAAGATTCGTGGATACTTACCTCGCGACTGAGGCCACCATTCCCATTTATATTATATTTGATGCAGCCGATGCGCATAATTATGTGAATGTGGATGTTCCCAAGCATTTTAAAAGAACTTCTGTCCCTGCAGGCACAAGGCTTGGTGATATTTACCGGATTATATTTCATAATTTCCCGAACGAAGCTTTTTATGGTGTTGTGGCGGATGATCTGGTGCCGGAGACGCCGCACTGGGACGTAAAACTCAGAGATGCATGTCTTCCCAATAAAATAGCATGGGGGTTTGATGGGATACAGAATGAACGTTTGCCAACTCATCCGTTTATTGGCGGAGAATTGTTACGTAAGCTTGGTTGGTGGGCGGTACCCGGAGTGCAGCATTGGTTCATCGATAATGTATGGAAAATACTTGCCGATGAATTGAAAGTAGGGGTTTATCTCCCCGAAGTCAGAATGATGCATCATCATGTGATGAATCAGAAAGCTCCGCTCGATCACACGTATGCTAACCAACCAGATACTAATAAGGATCAAGCGGCTTACCTACATTTTATGCAATATGAGATGCCAGCGGCTTTAGCACGAGCGCGTGGATAGAAAATTCATAATAGCAATCAGAATATTAAATCTTTTACACTCAATCATAATTTAGAAATCTCTATGGAAAGAGTATAAACATGAAAAGAATTGCTTTCTTTGCGAATTCACGTGGAAATCCTCATGGATTAGAAACAATGCTCTCTGCGGCTTACTTTCTTAGCTCCGGAATGAACGAAATACGCTATTTCGTCTCTTGGGATGCAGATGATATTGCGACAGGAGAAGCCATCAAAAGACTTGAGGGTTACGGTATGAAGATAGAATCCATCGCTGGAAAACGTCCGGTAACCCTAGGCGAACTCTCCAACAATATGGCGAGGCATGTGGTAGAGCGGATGCCTGATGTTGATGCGTTTTGTGGGCTCACTGACAGAGTTATTCCGCTTACACAATATTGGGATGAATTTCTGGCACAAGGTTTAAGCAGTAAAGACGATGGTATTTTCTGGTGGAATATGCCCGGTGAAAATGGCGGTGTTCAGCTAACTATGCCGATAATAACAGCAAAATGGTATAAAGCAGCGGGTTCAATTTTTACAGAATATTTTCCGTTCTGGTTTGACGATACATGGTTAAGAGAATTAGATACTTTAGTTCATGGCCTATCCCATAGAGTAATACCTATAACGGTTGGTGGTCCGCGCAAAGAGCCCACCAAACGGTTACGTGATTTACGGTTCTGGATGGATTTTTTTATTGCTAAATTTCCCGAAAGAGTTGCACATGCGGAGCAAATTGCAAAAAACCTTGGTATCAATCGGGTGCATGATGAAAAAGTGATTCAGGAATTTAATAATCGTAATAAAGAGTGGGATCAGAAATGGCAAAGCTGGGAAATTATCTTTGGCGGAAATAATAAGAATACTTTGCCTGATGAAACGTATTTAATAGCAAAAAAGCGAGCAGAAGAATCTTTAAAAACTACGCTTGCATTACATAATGAAAATACTTAAAGCGCATCCTCTGTGCTTATGTGAGTCGGATTTATTTTCTGTTATGCGGCAGTTCCCAAAATCTCTGCATGGCAAGGAAGGTGAAGGATACAGTCCATCCAATGAGAATAAAACCGGTCAGCGCTTCAACACCGGTGATCATACGCAGTGCTCCCACCGGTGAGATATCGCCAAGCCCCAAAGTGCTATAAATTACAGAAGAAAAATACAAGCAGCCAAAAACATCCAGCGTATATTGGCCGTGTTCCATGCCTCCACCGGTTAATGTACCAAGATTAAAATAATGCAAGATGTAATAGGTGAGTCCAAATAACCATATATTGATAATATGTGCTATAAATATGCAGCCAATTACAGTCAGCACACGCAGACGATGCGGCATGGTAAGATTCGGCAAGATGTTCCATATATGGCGTAGTAATTCGTAAATATTCAGGCAACAGACTGTTATAAGAAAAATCCCTAATAATCCTGCTAACAAAAATTCCTGCATATAATCCCCATTTACTGCTTCACTATATTTAATACAGGTTTACTCAGCACAGACAATGCCCTTGGAGATTGTAACGGCAGAATTAAAAAATATAACAAAATTAAACGGTTATTAATGAGGCTGGATTTGCTGCAACTTATAGTTTAAAAGTAGGTAGTTATGCCAAAGACACTTTCGCCCGATATTCTTAAAACGCTTCCGCTGTTTTCGGGGTTAACCGAGCAGGAGAAAGATATTTTGCTCAAAGCTGGGCATATTCGTCATTTCATGAAAGGGGAGCATTTGTTCCTGCATGGCGATCCGATAAGATATTTCTATATTATTTGCAATGGCACGGTACAATTATTCCGTGAGAATCCTGGCGGACGTGAAAAAACTACAGATGTGCGTATTAAAGGCCAGACCATCTCAAAAACTGAAATTTTTGATGCGGTACGAGTACATCAGGTGAATGCTATTGCTGCGGATGATGTGGTGGTCATGGAATTTCCTATGGTATGGCTTAAGGAAAGCGCAAAGAAACATAGTGCATTTGCACTTAATTTATTATCTGCCATTTCACGTAATGCGCGCGAGGCGGAAATCGAAGCCGAACATCAGGCGACTATGTCATCTGCACAACTCGTTGCCTGCTTTATCCAACGTGTGTGTATCTTGCATGATTTTAATCCGTGCGGTTTTGAACTGCCTTACAGCAAAACCTTAATCGCTTCACGGCTTGGTATGGAGCTGGAGACGTTTTCGCGTACACTTTCTAAACTCAAAGAACATGGTATCACTGTGAACGGCACCCATGTAGCTATTCATGATCTAGGGGGCATCGACCGCTATGTCTGTGCTAATTGCTCCGTCGCTGAAGATTGCCAGACCCATCAAGTTATTGGCGAAAAAGCTACCACACGCAGGAATGTTTGATTCATAGTCACGCCTCTTTCTCTCATGTCCTTAGAAGGCAAACCACATACCCGTAAAGAACAAGTTATTGTCGGATGCATTGCGTCCTGTTCCATCATAATTACTGCTTGAACCATTGAACTTACTGTAAGCAGTATACTGTACAAAATAGCGAACATTCAGGTAAGGGTACCCAAACGAACTCTCTCTGCCAGTTGGCGTATAGTCTGCCTGCAGAGTCCAGCCGGTAGTATCGGGTTTGCTATTCGTCGGGTTTGAATACAGCACGGAGTCTGCACTGCCCGTAATACTGAAGGGGCTAAAAGTAAGTCCATAAGTATTATCGTAGTAATAAGATGCACTTGCACGCAGGCTGGTGAGGTTATCGGTCGGATTTGCCGATCCCATTGAAGCAAATGTTGCTGCAAGGTTTTGGCGTTCATGAAGTGCCGTTCCATATACTGAAACATTATGTTTGCCATCGGCGGAGGTGAATTGGTACGTGGCATCAAGTGCATAATCCAGGAAATTATCCGTGCCGGAATCGCGCACATTGCCTGGATAACGGTCAGCGTAAATACCATAGGTGCCCAATTCAACATAATGCGAACCAAAGTCATGTTGCAGTGCCAAGCGCCAATAAGGTGCAGTGCTGCTTAAATGATCACTTTGATCCGGCCCGGTGATGCCAACTGCATGTTGTGCGCTGTTTGGAAGTGTGGAATAGCCGGATATCTCAGCATATACTAAGTCATTCCATAAACCATATACACCTGCACCCGCAACCGTGCCAGCCATACCGGATATGTAAGGAGACGCGGTTGGGGTTTGCAGAAAAGCGGAGGAAATATAAGGAAATCCCCATGCTGGTGTTGTCTGCCATACATCCTGCACGGAAGGATTGTTATTTACGGTAACGCCGTAAACCAGATTCTTGCCGGCAAGTTGCGTTCCATTTGCGTAACGGAGATCGCTATTATCCCATGTAACCTGTTCGGTCGCGTTATTATAGGTTACCTGCGCAAGCATACCTACATTGGAGTAAACCTGACCGCCGTAGAAAATTGATATCTGATCAACCGTGACATTGTCATTAGTATGATAACGGGCTTGTTTGTTGTCGGGTGGGTTAGCAGTGGAATCAAGCTCTAAGCCCGCACCTTTACGTAAATCGCCATCACTATGCTCATACCCACCTTCTGCCATGGCAGAAAAACCTTTTAAGTAATCCTGCACACTCTTTTTTTCATCACCCCACACATATCCGTTGAGCTTAAAATTACGTCCGTAAGAGGTGAGCTGCGGGCCAAAGGCGCCAACGTGGCACATGGTACACTCCAGCCCTGTTTGTCTGGCAAAAGCAGGGACTGCAAATGCAGATGAGGGGAATAAAAATACCGCTACAGCTATATTGATAGCAAATATAAAAATAGTAGCCGCAGAATAAATTTTA